>CAJXEU010000113.1 GCA_913052525.1 uncultured Actinomycetes bacterium | reverse complement strand
CGGAGAAACCTTGTTCCATAAAGTAAATGGTGCAGGACATTCAGCAAATC
This sequence comes from uncultured Actinomycetes bacterium, assembly GCA_913052525.1. Classification (GTDB taxonomy): domain Bacteria; phylum Actinomycetota; class Acidimicrobiia; order Acidimicrobiales; family MedAcidi-G1; genus MedAcidi-G2B. The sequence goes on along the minus strand of CAJXEU010000113.1, from coordinate 4,980 downwards.
TTGAAAAGCCTGAAATTGTGAATCCGCTACTTCTTGATTTCTTAGCTAATCTTTGACGTCAGGTTGGGCCGATTGCCGGTTTGTAGCCTGTTATGTGTACTTCTTTAAAAAGTCCAGCTTTCGCGTAGGGGTCATCGCTGGCAATCCTTTGAGCGTCTTTAAGACTTTCAGCTTCAAGAACGATAAGTGAGCCGCACATTTCTTGGTTCTCGTCTAGCAGCGGCCCGGCATAAAGGATATTTAAGTCTTCTAGATACGTCAAATGACTTGGACGTATTGTTAAACGTAAATCGCCAGCATCTTTTCTATCTCTTGCATATATCACAAAATGCATATTCTCCCCAATCGAAATACTTAAATTAATTGTAGTTATCCGGTGGCGCAGTCTTGCTTGCAGTGGGGAATTTTATAAATTGGGAGTCAATTAGGGAGAAAGAATTGATTTGTATTACAATCACCAAAACACAGATCTTCAAATACTTTTAAAAATTTACCCAGCGTTGCTGGACAAATAAGGAGAAAAAAATGCATGAAGCTGTAATTATTGATGCAGTGCGAACCCCAGGCGGACGCCGAAACGGAAGACTAAAAGATTGGCACCCAGCGGATCTAGCAGCGCTTACCCTTAATGCGCTAGCTGAGCGTAATAATCTTGATCCTGCTCTAGTTGATGACGTAGTCATGGGATGCGTGATGCAAGTCGGTCAACAATCGTTAAATATCGGTCGCTCCGCAGTTTTAGCAGCTGGATGGCCAGAGTCAGTACCCGCTACGACAGTGGATCGACAGTGCGGTTCCAGTCAACAAGCCATACATTTCGCTGCACAAGGAGTAATGGCAGGATCTTATGACGTAGTGATTGCCGCCGGCGTGGAATCAATGAGCAATGTCCCAATGGGTAGCTCAGTGGTTGGCGGGCAAATGGGAAACCCTTTCCCTGACGCAATGATGGAACGCTATGCAGAGACTGGTTTACCTCCACAAGGAATTGGCGCAGATATGGTCGCCGACGAATACGGCATAACACGCGAAGACTTAGATGCTTTCGGTGCAGAGTCACAACGGCGAGCAGAACAAGCAACTGCTGAAGGAAGATTCGAAAACGAAGTTATTCCTGTTCCTATCGACATTGATGGAGAAACAGAAATGCATATCGTTGATGAAGGCATCCGACCAGGAACCACCGAAGAAACACTTAGCGCACTAAAGCCAGCCTTCCAAGAGGACGGACGTATAACTGCCGGAAACTCTTCGCAAATATGTGACGGAGCAGCCGCAGTCTTGATTATGAGTGCAGAAAAAGCCGAAGAACTTGGTTTAAAACCAAGAGCCCGCTTTCATTCTTTCGCTCTTGCGGGAACAGATCCCGTAACAATGCTTAAAGGCCCAATACCTGCAACAGCTAAAATATTTGAACGCAGCGGCCTGACGGTAGAAGACATCGACGTATTTGAAATCAACGAAGCTTTCGCATCAATAGTTTTAGCGTGGCAGAAAGAAACCGGCGCAGACCTTGAAAAGGTGAACATAAATGGCGGAGCAATCGCACTCGGGCACCCTCTCGGAGGATCTGGTACAAAATTGATGACCACGATGCTCAACGAGTTAGAACGAACAGAGGGACGCTACGCCTTGCAAGCTATGTGCGAGGGCGGCGGTCTAGCCAACGCAACAATTATTGAAAGGATTTCTTCCTGATGCCACGAATGTCTCTAGAGGGCTCTTCCTCAATTATCACTGGCGGTGCATCCGGCATCGGAGAAGCAAGTGCTCGCCAATTAGCAGATGCAGGTTCACGCGTTGTTATCGCTGACCTAAACGAAGAACGTGGCAACGCAGTTGCTTCCGAATTAGGCGGGTTATTTGTCAAATGCGATGTCACAAGTACCGAAGACGCAGACACGGCTGTAGCAGCCGCCTCAGAAATGGGCCCACTCCGCGCTTTAGTTAATTCGGCTGGACTTGGATACGCAGGAAGAACAGTCGATAGAAATAACGAGCCAATGGATCTGGAAGCCTTCAGATTCGTCATAAATGTGAATCTGATTGGCTCTTTTAACATGTTGAGCCGGTCTGCGGCGGCAATGGCACAAACTGAACCCGTCGATGCTGATGGTTCACGTGGCGCTGTTGTAAACATGGCCTCAGCGGCAGCATTTGATGGACAAATCGGACAATGCGCATACTCGGCTTCCAAAGGTGGTGTTGTCGGAATGACTCTTCCGATAGCCCGTGACTTATCAGTTTTAGGAATCCGGGTTAACACAGTTGCTCCAGGACTCATAGACACACCTATTTACGGAGAAGGTGAAGCCAGTGAACAATTTAAAGCTCACTTAGGCCAATCAGTGCTCTTTCCTAAACGTCTAGGGTCTGGTGAAGAGCTCGCGTTCATGGTTATGGACCTCATCACTAATCCCTACATGAATGGGGAAACTATTCGAGTCGATGGTGGCATTCGAATGCCACCGAAATAGGAGAAATAAATAATGAGCGAGAACACAGCGGTATTAACTGAAAAACAAGGCAGAGTCCTTCTAATAACCTTGAACCGGCCAGAGGCTATGAATTCCATAAACGGTGATCTTTCCCACGGTTTGATGGCCGCTATCGAAATGTTAAACGACGATACTGAATTGACAGCCGGAGTTTTAACTGGGGCGGGGCGGGGATTCTGTGCTGGTATGGACTTGAAAGCCTTTGCTCGAGGCGAAGACATTGGTCCGTTCATGAAGTTCATCAAATCAGGGGCTGAGAAACCTTTGATTGGAGCTGTAGAAGGCTTCGCTCTCGCAGGTGGGCTTGAATTAGCACTCACATGTGATCTTCTTGTTGCCGCAGAAGGCGTAAAACTAGGTATTCCAGAAGTTGGGGTAGGCCTTTATGCTGCAGCCGGTGGACTTTTGCGTCTTCCAAGTCGAGTCGGATTTAGTAAAGCGATGGAGATGGCTATCACCGCTGACCCAATCTCTGCAGAAGAGGCAGCCAATTACGGTCTGGTAGCACGGGTAACTGAGAAAGGTAAAGCAGTAGAAGGTGCTCTTGAGCTTGCGGCAAGAATTGCTCAGAATGCGCCACTCGCTGTTGCTGCATCAAAGAAAATTATTCAAGCCACAACACAAGGGCTGACGGAAGAAGAACTCTGGGCTTTAAACACCGAATTACAGATACCGGTATTTACATCAAATGATGCCCGTGAAGGCCCGGTTGCTTTTGCTGAAAAACGGCCACCAAACTGGACTGGTAGTTAACCGTCTAACGGAAGAAACATGGCGAGTTGGCGTGACTGAGCGACCAGCGTGCCAGTTGAATCCCAAAGTAACCCTGTTTCGATCATCCGGCCATCTTTAAGGTCTTCGGTCCAAAATTTTCCCTGAACCCAGCCTGGAGCTGGTCGGCTACGTACATGGGCAGTGAATTCAATCGTTGGCACCCAACCTACTCTCCCCAAATAACTAAAAATTGGAGGAGGAAAAGCATCAGCGAAAAGAACCAAACTCAAGGCATCTGGGTCTCTGCCGTCTACAAGTCTTATCCAACCAGATACCTCTGCTTTCTTATGATCTGCAATTCCCTCCTCTACCGGAGCCATTCTCATCTCCACTCGGTTATTGATAGCTAAGTCAACGCCTTGTTGATCACCGGTACGGCCCACGCATTCTTCTGGCGGTGGTATCGCTGGTGGCTGTATCGCTATTTCATATTCATGCCCTGTGCCATTAAGTAGGCTGCCGAAAGCTGCCAATAATTCAAGACGAGTTGTTCCGTGCTGAGATAACGATCCGCGAGTCGTGGTAACAGAGCGACCACTTCGAATTACTTCGGTAGTTATTTGAGCAGACTCAGCCCCTGTTCCGGGGCGTAAAAAATGTGCTGTTACTGAGAGTGGGTCCAGATGTTCTTCTTTTGGTTGCATTGCCCGTAACACAGGCATTATTAGATATCCCCCATTTGGATTCTCACCAATGTTCCATTGATCACTGAGTGTTAAGTTCCAAGTTTCATCTTGCTCCTTGTGAGGCATGGTTTCACGGTCAAATTGAGTGTTCATAAAATCTCGCTTCAGTTTTATATTGAAGAATTAATTCCAAGGAAAGTCGCAGCTAAAAGGTAAAGGATGAAGAGCAACGCTCCTCCACTTCTTCCTATTGGTTTCTTATTTGCAGTTAAAGCAAGAAGAGTGATAGTGATGAGAAGCATGAAGAAAAGCCCCTTACCGGTAAGAGATGGGTCACTTATTTGCCCCGGTCCAGCGATACCCATGAGGCCTCCCACTAGAAGACAATTGAAAATATTTGACCCAAACAAGTTTCCTATGATCAAATCGGTCTCCCCGCGCCTGGCACACGAAATTGTTGTTACTAGTTCAGGCAAAGATGTCCCCATAGCTATCAGTAAAAAGCCAACGAATCCTCCAGTGATCCCCCATGATTCTGCAAGTCCAGCCGCTCCACGAACGGTGAAAAATGCTCCAATAACCGTACCTGCAAGTCCACTAACAACACGGAACATCTCTGCGGAGACCTGATAATCCGATTTTTCACTGGTGGCTGTTCCATTTGGTGGGTTGTTTCGAAGTATGTAAAGGAGTACGAATGCTCCGCCAATTAGAAGTGAAAAGCCTTCTATTCGACTTATAGATTCATTTACGAGGACTAGCGTTAGAGCGACGGAGGATCCCAGTGTTAGTAAGCCTTCTTTAGAGACTACTGACCGAGGTATCAGTATTTTGGTAAACGTAACCGCACAAGCCATCACCAACCCTAGGTTTGCCACGTTTGAACCAATTATGTTTCCAACACCGATATCTAAATCACCGGTTCGTGCTGCTGTTATTGAAACCAGAGATTCAGGCAATGACGTCCCAAAGCCGAGAAGAACCACTCCAATAATTACAGGCGGAATTTTATAGATTTTTGCTATAGCGGAGGATCCCTTAACGAACTGGTCTGCAAAAAAGACAAGTCCGACAAGCCCCCC
>CAJXEU010000112.1 GCA_913052525.1 uncultured Actinomycetes bacterium | reverse complement strand
TGGAACCAATGGGTCTTTCATTGATTGGTTTACCGTCTTTATGGATCAACATGGGAAAGACACAGCCATCCAATGGTTAGATGACATGGTTGATAACGGAGCTCGTTACTATCCAAACAACAGAGCGATCGTTGAAGCAGCTGGACGTGGCGAGATTTCAATGGGGCTAGTGAACCACTACTACAACTATCAAGAACAAGCCGCTAACGGCGATGAGCATCGCGCCGAAAACTATGATTTCAACAACGAAGACATCGGTTCTCTATTAATCATTACAGCCGCAACTGTTCTGGATTCCTCCACTAACACGGAAGCAGCAGCAGATCTTTTGGAATATTTATTGTCGGCTCCGGTCCAACAATATTTCACAGATCGAACATTTGAGTACCCGCTAGCAGCAGGAGTGATACCAAATGCAGCCCTTCCAGAGTTGACCGCTTTAGAAATTGGTTCAGTGAACTTCGATGAATTAGGCGGCGGTTTTGAAGAAGCGTCGCGAATCATTGAGGCAAGTGGCATCCTAAATAGGTGAACCAACCCGAAATCAAGCAAAGAAGTCCAGCCGGACTTCAAATAACTGTTCTTGGATTAGCGTTCCTTTTTAGTTTCCCTGCGCTCTATCTACTCTGGAGGAATTTCACTGAAGGCGGAGATCCGCTTGAGTTAATCGGAACACGACGGATTCTTGATCCGCTATGGAGATCCATTTCATTAGCGTTAGCAGTGTCAGCTACCACCGCTGTAATAGGAACATCTTTAGCTTGGTTCACTAATCGCACCAACCTTCCTGGTAGCCGAATCTGGCGGATTGTGCTCCCCATTCCTCTTGTTTTCCCCACTTTCATCGGGGCCGCAGCCTTCATAAGGACGATGAACCCAGGTGGTCTAGTTAATCGGATGCTTTCAGGACTCGGAATAGAGACCGTTATAGAGATGAGAGGATTTTTTGGCGCATGGTTGGTGTTAACTCTCTTTTGTTACCCCTATGTGTATTTGCCAGTAGCCGCAAGATTAAGGCAGCTCCCACGCTCTCTGGAAGAAAACGCTCGAGTGCTCGGACAACACCCTTCTCAAATAATGATCCGAGTTGTCTTACCTCAAATCGGATCTGTCGTCGCTGCCGGCACACTTTTGGTTTTCCTTTACACCATCAGCGATTTTGGCGCAGTGCAATTGATGCGTTATGACACTTTGGCTCGAAGCATCTTCACCTCGCAGCTCGCTAACCAATCAGTAGCTCTCGCTTTAAGCCTCATACTGCTTCTCTTAGCTGGCGTTATCGTTGCTTTCGAAAGAATCTTTTCTCGCATCAAGTTCACTACAGATGAAGCTCTCATAGGGGAACCGGTTCAATACTCTTTGGGTCGAGGGCGCCTCCCTGCTCTCGGATTTGTTTTTTTAACAGTCCTGCTCTCTATCGGTGCGCCCCTTCTCGCTCTCGGCGATTGGGCAACAGATGGTCTTTTACGCACTACACGAGGCGGCTACCCTCTCACGATCGATAAAGAACAGGTATGGGAATCCACTTGGAATACTTTTTCAATCAGTGTCTTAGCAGGACTTGTTGCTGTCATCGCAATATTGCCCATTGCTTTTCTTATAGCGAGATACAAATCTCGGATTGGTAGTATCGCCCACTCAGTAATCATCGCCACTTTTGCTCTTCCAGGAATTCTGATCGCATTAGCGATGCGCTTTTGGACGTTACGTTCAGATTGGGCTTACGACCTAGTGAACAATACTGAAGTCCTTCTCATTTTCGCTTACGTTGTTCGATTCGGGTCTCTCGCGATGGGGGTTATTTTAATTGCGGTCGCTGCTGTGCCTAGAAGACTGCATGATGCAGGAAAAATATTGGGTGCGAAGAAAATTTCACGTTTTGCTCGTATTGATTTGCCCATCATGGCGCCTGGTTTAGGAGCGGCTGCAGGGTTAGTAATTCTTTCAACGATGAAAGAATTGCCGATCACTCTCCTCATTTCTCCACTCGGGTTTTCTACGCTTGCGACCAGAATTTTTAGTTCGTTTGAAGACGCGTTTGTTGCTGAAGCTGGAATTATGGCTCTCATACTTGTTGGTCTTTCATCCGTATTGACTTGGTTCTTAGTGATCAGAAGAGCTGACCATCTCTGATGCATTCCCTGGCTTCAAAAATTCTTCTTGTTGCTGTGGGAACTTTCCTTATAGCAATCTCCGCGATCAACGCGAGGGCCACTTACGGAGCAAAAATTAGTGTTGACGAACCGCAATACCTTCTCACTGCGTTAAGTATCGCCGAAGATAACGATCTTGATATCAGTGACGAGCTAGAGGAACAGCGCTATCTACCTTTTCATGAAATAACACTAAATCAGCAGACAATAGATCTCACTGACGATGGACAAAGACTCAGCCCACACGATCCTCTTCTTCCTCTTCTTCTCGCGATACCTATGGGTCTTTGGGGTTGGGTAGGAGCTAAAATAATGTTGGCTGTTATTGCTGCTATCACTGCTTCGTTAACACTTTGGGTCGCGGTAAGACGATTTCATATCTCTCAGAATATTGCCACCTGCGTAATAGGGGCTTGCTTCATGGCTCCTCCATTAGTGTCTTACGGGACACAAATTTATCCAGAGATGCCCGCCGCTTTATGTGTAATCATCGGAATCGGAATTATCACCTCTTCAGCTATAAGTCGTCTAGGTCTAATTGGACTTGTAATTGTCATTAACTCCTTACCCTGGTTATCCGTCAAGTACGTTCCAGTAGCTGCAGCAGTAGCAATCTTTGCGTTAATAAAGATTTTCAAAAGTAACAGGCAAGAGTCAATATTTCTAGGATTCTTCCTTGCTGCTTCAGCTCTTATCTACTTAATTATTCATCAAAAGATTTATGGTGGTTGGACTGTTTACGCTAGCGGTGACCATTTCGTTGATGGTGAGTTCCGCGTAGTTGGCAATAACCCAAATATTCTCGGTAGGACCCGGCGACTTTCTGGTCTGCTACTTGATAAAGAATTTGGCCTGATCCCGTGGGCACCAGCTTATTTTGCCCTTATACCTGCTTGCATTTGGCTCTTGAAATCCAAAATCAAAGATTCAATCATCCTCTTGAGTATTGTGGCTGTTGGTTGGTCTGTTGCTACGTGGGTGGCTTTAACCATGCATGGCTGGTGGTGGCCGGGCAGACAAACTGTCGTTATTCTTCCTGCAGTCATTCTAGTTATGTGCTTATTTGCAGAAAAAAGTAAAAATTGGTTTCGGTTCATTGTCCTCGGAGGCATCGCAGGAATGGTGGGTTGGATCTGGCTTGCAATTGAATCCTCTACCAATAATCGCACGCTTGTTGTTGATTTTTACGAAACGACATATCCCATCTATAGAGTTCTTTCATTCGTGATGCCGGACTTTACCAACTTCAACAACTTTGCAATATTTCTACACTTAGCTTGGTTGATTCTTCTCACCGCTTTTTCATTCCCAGAAGCACTTCGAAAACAAAAAGACCGGTTACTGCGTTAGTTGAAGGGCCTCCAACATAGAAACATGGTGGTTCTCTAATCCATCTTGAAGCTCCGTACTGGCCTGCCACCCCAATATTTTTTGTGCCGGTTCTGTATTGGCTACTGTGATCAACGGATCACCTTTTGCGGCTGGTTGCAGATCTACTCGAATGGAGGATCCAACAATTCGTTCAACTTTTTCGATTACCTCACTTAATGAAGCAGAAACCCCTCCCCCTATATCAAATGGTTCAGCTATCTGTTGGACATCAGGAGAACCGGCCTTCATTGTTGCATCAACGATGTCCTCAACAAAAGTGAACTCTCTTCGCTGGGCACCGGTGCCGCGAAGCGGGAAAACATAGTCCCCGGGAAGCGCTGCCCGAAACAACCTATTCATAGCCATATCTGGACGCTGGCGGGGTCCATAAACGGTGAAATACCTCATTGCTATTACATCTAGTCCTCGAAACCGATAGACCTGAGCGAGTTGTTCACACGCTGCCTTAGAAACCCCATAAGGGCTGATGGGGCCAACTTCACGACTCAAACTCGTTGCAGAACTTCCATACACAGAAGAACTAGAAGCAAAAACCACTCTTTGAACTTCTGATTCCAAAGCCGCTTCAAAAACTCTTTGAGTGGCAAGAATATTGTTTTCCACACTTGCCGAAAATCCTGAACCCCAGGAATCTTGAACCCCTGGGCGCCCAGCAAGATGATATACAACATCTCCTTTTTGAAGAACTGAACTCAGATCAAATGAAAGCAGGTCTTCCTGAACTAATGAAAATGATTCGTTCTTAAGTGATGAACTTAGATTTTGCTTTTTGATTCGTGGGGTGTACCACGGATCAAAATTATCTATACCTACAACTGTCTCACCTTTCGCAAGAAGTTTTTCTGTGAGATGCGAACCTATGAAGCCAGCAGCCCCAGTAATAATTGCTCGTTTCATTCTTTCCTTAGTAGTAAGTAACGTGAAATCAAATAGGATTCAGAGTTTACTTTTATAATTAGGTATACCTAACACATAAACCGTAAAAAATAAAAGAGTTGAGCCTTAATGACAGAAATCGCGATAATCGGTGCCGGACCAGCCGGGTTAATGGCTGCTTGGCGCGCGGCCAAAAAAGGGCACCAAGTTACTGTTTATGAGCGCAGTGCATCTACCGGTGGAATGTCTGGAAGCTTTGAACTAGCCGGACAAATGGTTGATTACGGATCTCACCGTCTTCATCCAGCCACTCCGCCCTATTTACTGGAAGAAATAAAAGGGCTACTTGGTGACGACCTTCAAGTTCGTGAAAGAAATGGGAGAATACGGCTCTACGACCGGTGGGTTTCATTTCCTCTTCGCTCAACAAACATGGTGCGTCATCTCCCTCTTAAATTTTCTTTTAATTCTGCATTGGACATCCTCTCTCAACCATTCACGAATAAAAGAAACGAATCATTTGACGATGAAGTAACGCGGCGTCTTGGCAAGACAGTGTCTTCAGAGTTCTATAGCCCCTACGCAAAAAAATTATGGGGAATACCAGCAAAT
>CAJXEU010000111.1 GCA_913052525.1 uncultured Actinomycetes bacterium | reverse complement strand
ATAATCCGTGGACGACACGCCTTCGGTCTATTACAAGGAGAGAGAGGCGTCCACCGTCTTGTCCGCATCTCCCCATTTAATAAGGAAGCCAAAAGACACACAGCATTTGCTTCCCTATATGTTGTGCCTTTTTTTGACAAAGTAACCGACGAAGTATCTATAGATGAGAATGATCTACGTATAGACACTTACCGGGCCTCTGGAGCTGGCGGTCAACACATAAACGTTACCGATTCAGCAGTTCGTATAACTCATATACCTACCGGAACGGTTACCTCTTGTCAGAATGAAAGAAGTCAACACCAAAACAAAGAACGAGCAATGCAAATTCTCGCAGCCAAACTTCTGGATTTAGAACATCAGAAACGAGGAGAAGAGTTAGCTAAACTCGGAGGAGAGCAAAGAAAGGTTGATTTCGGTAGTCAGATTCGCTCTTATGTGCTTCAGCCTTATCAAATGGTTAAAGACCTTCGAACAGACTATGAAGTGGGAAATGTGGATTCAGTCTTAGACGGAAATCTAGATGGATTCATGGAAACCTATCTACGTTGGAGCAAAGAAAAAGAATAATGACTCTAATGCTTCGCGCCACACTCAAAGGCCAACTCTCTGGTACTGTGCCCTACGTGAATGAGATAATTAGCGAACTTGGAAATCAGCAATGATTCGGCTAGAGAATGTTACAAAAGTGTACAAAGGAGATGTAACCGCGCTTCGGGGAGTCAACCTAGAGATACAAAGAGGAGAGTTCGTCTTTCTGGTAGGACAATCTGGATCCGGAAAATCCACTTTCATCAGACTTTTAAATCGTGAAGAAGTTGCTGATTCTGGAAAGATATTACTCGCAGGAAAAGATCTTGGTTCCTTGCGTTCATGGAGCGTTCCTGCATTACGAAGAAATATTGGATGTATTTTTCAGGACTACAAACTCTTAGAGAAGAAAACTGTTCAAGAGAACATAGCGTTTGCTCTAGAGGTGATAGGGCAGCCTCGACCTCTAATCAGAAAAAATGTTCCAGCTATTTTAGATTTGGTCGGGCTAAGCCAGAAAGCAGACCGATTCCCAGATGAACTTTCAGGGGGAGAGCAACAACGTGTCTCAATAGCACGTGCATTCGCTAACAGGCCTACAGTCATGCTCGCTGATGAGCCAACTGGAAACCTTGACCCTTCAACCTCTGTAGGAATAATGAAATTATTAGACCTGATAAACCGTCGGGGAACCACAGTGGTTATGGCGACTCATGACCGAAGCATTGTCAACTCAATGCAACGAAGAGTAATAGAACTTGACCGAGGGGTCGTCATACGAGACGACACTCATGGAATTTACGACGAGCCAAACGGCGTATACGAATGATAGGCCAATAAAAATGTATCGAATTTGGTATTACTTTCGGGAAGCTTTTGCCAGCATATGGAGAAACCTAAGCCTGACTCTCGCGGCAATATTTACTGTTGCAATCTCCCTAGCTCTTGTTGGAAGCTCTCTTTTGGTACGAGAAGGAGCAGAGAGAGCAACAGCACAATTCCAAGAAGGGGTTGAGTTCATAGTCTTCATGAATGCCGATGCAACGGTAGAACAAGACGATGCCATTCGAGACGTGTTAGAAAACAGCCCTGCAATTAATGATTACGCATACGTGAACCAAGAACAGGCGTATGAAGAATTTAGCACTTTGTTTTCAGATAAACCAGACTTAGTTAATAGCGTTTCACCTGCAGTAATGCCACCCTCATACCGAATTGTTCCTACCGATCCATCTGCAGCAAATGTGACAGAACTTGCTCGTCAATTCGCTAATCAGCCCGGGGTTAAAGAAGTAGCTACAGCGACTGAAGCCATTCGACAGATAGACGATTTCTCCACTCGGGTAAGTCAAGCGTTATTGATAGCTGCGGTTGTTTTAGTTGTAGTTTCTGCTCTTTTGATTCTCAACACAGTTTTCACTGCAATAGGAGCTAGACGCCAAGAAATTGAAGTCATGAAACTAGTTGGTGCTACAAACTGGTTTATTCGCATCCCATTCATGGTGGAGGGAACAATTCATGGATTGATTGGAGCCGCTTTAGCTATTCCGGCACTCTTCGTAGTAGATAACAAGGTTCTAGCTTTCTTTCAAGAATCAGATGCAGTTCCACTCTTTAGAGGATTCGCTGTTCCAGATGGATTTGTTTGGGATACCAGCATCTGGCTTCTCCTCATCGGAGGAGCAGTAGGAATGATCGGATCAGCAATAGCAGTCACTCGTTACTTGGATGTATAACAATGAAAGCTCCACAAAGTTCTGAGGAAGGGGAGTGGGTGTCAATTACATCTGCAGATCTTATTCCCGGAGCAATAGTTGAAGCAGAAATTGACTCCGAAGAATTGGTTGTCTGGAGAACCCAAGAAGGTCTTCCATGTGTCATGGATGCACGTTGTCCACATCAATGGTCACATTTAGGAGTTGAAGGTGTTGTTGAAGGCGAAGAATTAGTATGTCTCACTCATTGCTGGAGATTTTCAAGAAGAGGGGAAGGTTGGAAAGCCGGCATGACAGGTCGACGCGATCGAAAAGGTGATATCAGGATTTGGCCTTGTAAAGAAGAATCAAATCGGATATGGATTCAAAGGAGAGAAGATGACTGAACACGAGGAATTTGATCCTAAATTAGTTGGAAAATACACCATGGCAACTTGGGGTTACAAACAAGGAGAGATGGTCTCACTGATGATCCACTTGGGACATAGACTTGGGCTCTATAAAGCTATGGATGGAGTCGGAGAAGTAACTTCTATTGATTTGGCAGAGATAACAGGTCTGCACGAAAGGTGGTTGAGAGAATGGCTAAGAAGCCAAGCTGCTGCACAACTACTGAAATCTGTCAATGGTGAAACCTTTTTATTAGAACCAGAGGCAGCGCTTCTCCTCGCACGAGAGGACTCGCCTAAATTTGCCGCAGGAGCATTCGCCGTAGTAAGACCAAAGGAAGTCATAGATGGAATATCTAACTCATTTAAAACAGGATTAGGTCTTGACTACGACGGGTTGGGTGCTGAATCTGCACAACATGTAGAAGGAATGCTTGGCCCAATGACAAAAGCGCTTCTTCTGCCAAAAATAATTCCAAATCTCCTAGGAGTAGTCGAAAAACTTGAGTCAGGAGCTCGAGTAGTAGATGTCGGCTGTGGAGGTGGAATGGTCTTAAATATGCTTGCCGAAGCATTTCCAGCTTCAACATATGTCGGTTATGACCCTTCTGAAAGAGCTATAGAGCTAGCCGCTGAGCGTCTAGCCGGTAAAGAAAATGTAGAACTTCTTCTAGCGGGCGGCGAGGATCTCCCGAACTCAGGAGATGTCGATCTAGTCATAACTTTTGACTGCTTACATGATATGCCGCGCCCAGATCTCACCATGAAAGCTATTAGAGGCGCCATAGATGCCAATGGAACGTGGCTCATAAAAGATATAAAGTCAAGCGCTAATTGGGAAGACAATTTAAAGAATCCCATGTTGGCAATGATGTATGCAACCTCTGTTGGTTCCTGCCTCCAATCAGCGATGTCAGAACCAGACGCTTTTGGACTAGGAACATTAGGACTTAACCCAGATGTAGCGGAAGAGATGACCAGAGAAGCTGGATTCACTCGTTTCGCCATGCATGATTTTCACGATCCAACAAACCTTTATTACGAAGTTCGCCCATAATTCTGTAAACGCATGAACGAAACAGACGATCCAGAGGAAGGGATTCCTCCTTCTAAACCCTCTGATGAAAAAAATGAATTGACGGAATCGTCTCAAGCTTTTGGCACAGAAGTGTCACAAGGACACCGGAAACGTCGTTCAACTTTCTTCAAGTATTCAACTCACCAGAGTGGAACTTTCGATTCTTTCAAAGTGGAAAAAGGTGGCCAATGGACCGAGAAGGAAGCCGATGAACGGATCAGAGAGTTTCTAGTACGTTTAGCAGGTGACCGAGAACTGGGTCACGAATCAAATCCAGTTGAGTTAGCTCGAAAAAACGATCTTCTTCTTTTGTTCGGCCCGGAAGAAGAAAAGTTGTTTGCCAAACTAGCGGTGCGTTTCCCGTCAGAAACACTAAGAGTATGGACCGACCTATTAGGGGGAGGAGACTCTTCCGAATCTTTTGGACCTCGTTCGCGTGCAGAACGACAAGACGAGAAGGCAATCGCTTTATCAATCAAGAAAGCATTTCGTAGACGAACGATTACGTGTTTAGTCGTGATTGGTTTAGTTGTTTTTGCGATTTTTTTCTTTAAGCGCTTAGCTAATGAAGGAATTGTTGATGACACTAATCAGGCTCTTCGATTTGCCTCGCAAGAGAGCGAAGTTGCTTCAGAAGGAGAGAAAGAAAATTTTGGTGCACCAATAGTGGAACTAGAACTTGTCTCAACTATTGATCTACTCGTGGCCCTACAAGAAGGTGAAGGGCCTGCTGAAGATAGGGTGCGTCAAATTGTTCCAGAGACTCTGTTAGAAGTCCAACCGGGTGAAATAATCGCAACAGTCTTCGGTTATAACGGAGGAGGGCAAGTTGCTTTGATGGGGCCAGAAGGATGGCTTACAGAAGCATGCATTCGTGCCTCCGTTACTGATGGACGGTTTCGACCATTCGACGTAGTTGTATTTGAACTGACTGAAGGAATGTGCTCTGAAGAGATAACTGGGCGTAAAGTCTCTCCAACTTGTCTAGGCGAGCAGACATTAATCATTCCCCTATACATACCCCAAGGAGAAGTTGCTCACTCGGAAGGGGGATCTGGATGGGCGGAGATGATAAGAATTGGATATGAAATGGATTCTCCAGGTTGGGAGACCCTTGCCATAAGGGGAACAATTGCAGTGGATGCAAGAGAAGGACAGACAGAAATACCTCTCTTTAGTGGAGAAGTCGGCGATGAGTTAGTCATTGATTTCAATGATTCAAATAGCGGAAACTGTATTTTGATGTAGTAACGCAGTGCTGCTGGCGTATTAATTTATTCCGGCTACGGTTATAGAGTGGCAAATATATCAAAAGATCGGGCTTCACGAGCAATTGATTGGGCC
>CAJXEU010000110.1 GCA_913052525.1 uncultured Actinomycetes bacterium | reverse complement strand
TCGGACATAGCCCAGGCGTGCGGGCGTCAAATCGAGTTACCTGAAGATTTAGCTAACCGTTGTTTAGATTTTTGGGCACCCTTAACTGACGCGCTTTCAGCAAGCGACATGATCGGAGATCCAGTAATGCCACCAGAAGACGCATCACCGGGAATCAGATTGTTGTGTCTCATGGGAAGAGAAATAAACTTTCTCCATGACTGAATCACCGGAATACCTATACCAAGTTGACGGCGATTCAATAATTCCTACTTCACTGACCGGTGGGCCATGGGACCCAGAGATACAACACGGAGGCCCGATCTCAGGAATTCTCGCTCACCTTGTAGAAACAGTAGAAACACCTTCCCCGATGCGAACATGCCGACACACAGTGGAACTCATGCGTGGCGTGCCCATACGCCCCCTCCAGTGGACAACTGAAACCATACGAGAAGGACGACGACTACAAGTAATCCAAACTTCGCTTCATGATCAAGGTAAAGAAATAGCTCGCTCCACCTCCGTCAGGCTAAGAGTCGCCGAAGAAACGAACCCTGTAGATGAAGAAAGAATGTCCCACGAAGAAGATGAATTACCCTCGTTTCCTGACACCGCCACTCAACTAACCACCCCCGGTGTTGGAATCCCAGCATTCCTTCGAGCAGTAGAAATCCGTTTACCCCGTGAAGCATCTTGGGCAGGAACACCAGGACTCATGTGGATACGCCTCACAAAACCATTAGTCGAAGGAGTTCAAACATCTCCTTTCGCAAGCATGGCGACCGTCAGCGACATGCTGAGCATGGTGGCTCAATACCTCGACCCAAAAGAATGGATGACACCGAACGTAGATTTAACAATCTCCTCCTTCAAAGACCCCACCGGAGAATGGATCGGTTTACGCGGCGTGCACAAAAACTCAAAAGACGGAATCGGACTTTCTGACGCAGTTCTTTACGACCGTGATGGAAGAGTAGGGCGAGGATTAGCAACAATTCTTATTGATTCAAGACAATAAGAAAGCAAAATGAAACTCTTTCACTTAATCAGTCACAGGACCCCTGTAAGGTGACTTTGATGCCCAACAATGAAACCTCGCTAGATCTAAATGAACTCAATCCAGCGCAGAGAGAGGCTGTAACTCACTCAGAAGGACCCTTACTTGTCGTCGCAGGTGCCGGCTCGGGTAAAACCAGAGTACTTACCCACCGCATTGCTTACTTGATTGAAAATAAAGGCATTTCCCCGTTTGAAATACTTGCAATCACTTTCACAAACAAAGCAGCCGGAGAAATGAAAACCCGGGTAGCAGATTTAGTGGGACCAGTTGCAGAAAAAATGTGGGTATCAACATTTCATTCCGCATGCGTTCGCATACTTCGCCGAGACGCTGAAAAAATCGGGTACCCAACTCGCTTCAGCATCTACGACCAAGACGATGCAGTTCGATTAGTCAGCTATGTACTTAAAGACCTCAACCTTGACACGAAACGTTTCCCACCACGCGGTATTTACGCTTCAATCTCTGCAGCAAAAAATGAAGGCAGAACCGCAAGCCATTACGTAGAAGCAGCCACCGGACCTTTCGAAGAACGCATCGGAAACGTCTTCACTGAATATCAAAAACGGTTAATGGATGCCGGAGCTATGGACTTTGACGACTTATTAGGCAACACCGTTCAATTACTGCGTCAACACCCCGAAGTACTTCATTCCTACCAAGAACGATTCAAACATGTTCTGGTAGACGAATACCAAGACACAAATTTGACACAAAACGCACTCACGATTCTTCTCGCCGAAAGCCACAGCAACATCTGCGTAGTAGGAGATAGCGATCAATCGATTTACCAATTCCGCGGAGCTGATGTACGAAATATTCTCGATTTCGAAAAAGCATTTCCAAATACCACCGTCGTGGTCCTAGACCAAAACTATCGATCAACACAGAACATCCTTGACGCTGCAAACGCCGTCATTTCCCAAAATATTGGAAGAGAACCCAAAGAACTTTGGACAGAAGAAGGCAGCGGAACTCCAATCACTAAATACACAGCCAACGACGAAACAGAAGAAGCCAAATGGATTACCAGACAAATACAAAATTTAAACAGAGATCATGAACACCCATGGTCTGACCTTGCAGTTCTGTATCGAACCAATGTTCAAAGTAGAGCAATTGAAGAACAACTCGTTCGTCATGGAGTCCCTTACAGAGTCATAGGCGGCACCCGCTTTTATGACAGAAGAGAAGTAAAAGACGCAATGGCCTACTTGCGTTTAGCGGCAAACCCAACAGATGAAATAGCAGCGAAACGCATCCTAAACGTCCCAAAAAGAGGAATCGGAAACACCTCAGTAGATCGAATAGATCAATGGGCCACTTTCAATGGCACCGGATTCTTAAATGCATTAACGCATGCTGAAGAAGCTGGAGTCACAGGTCGAGCTTTAACCGGGATCAAGAGTTTCATCGAATTACACGAAACCCTCGTTAAAGAAATCGACAATGGGCCAAGCCCCGTATTGGAAACAGCATTAGACACTTCAGGCTATTTAGAAGAACTTCGAGCAGAAGGATCTATTGAAGCAGAAGGCAGAATAGAAAACCTAGCCGAACTAGTTGGAGTCGCATCTGAATTCAACAATGTAGATGAATTTCTCGAACAAGTAGCTTTAGTCTCAGACACAGACAACTTACCGGACACAAACAAAGACCAATCTGGTGCAGTTACCTTAATGACTTTACACTCTGCCAAAGGCTTGGAATACCCAGTAGTTTTTCTTCCCGGAATGGAAGATGGAGTATTTCCCCATGTCCGTTCCTTAGGAGATGAAAGGCAAGAAGAAGAGGAGCGGCGCCTTGCTTATGTGGGGATCACTCGAGCCCGAAAACATCTATATATGAGCCATGCCTGGAGCCGTATGCTTCATGGCGTCACCCAATACAACCCACCAAGCCGGTTCTTGAAAGAAATTCCAGACAAACTCATTGTTGAAATAAAAGTAAGTCAAAAACGGTTTTCGCGACAAGATTCTGGCTGGGGTAGCAGCAGCGGAGATAATCATGACGATGAAAGTTGGCTACACACAGATCATTTCACTGATGACGAACCATCAGGACCCGTTTACGGGCAAAGAACAAAAAAGTCTGGCTCATCTAAAACCACTGGAGCACATTTACTGAATCTTCAACCCGGTGAAGAAGTTCTGCATAAAGCATGGGGCGAAGGTGAAGTAATAAAAGTAAGCGGAGAAGGAGACAGAATAGAAGCAGTCGTCCAGTTCGAACGCGTAGGTGAGAAACGACTGCTCTTGGCATGGGCTCCGATAGAGCGACCGTAAGCCTAAATACGATCAGGACGCTACGCTAACGATCTATGCCCGTGTAGCTCAGTAGGAAGAGCGGCTCACTCGTAATGAGCAGGTCCGGGGTTCGACTCCCCGCGCGGGCTCAACATAAATAAATGAAACTTATTCAAGAAGAGAGCCTAAAGCGTAGAACTTTATAGTTAACCCTCTAAGATTCTTACTATGAACTTGTTCTCAGGCGTTATATGGCATTACTGGTTAGCTGTACCTCTTGTCGGTGGCGGTGTTGCTCTTTGCATAGCCACGTTGGTGGGTTATTTCCAGAAGGTTTCTTCTACCCGCTACCGTAAGCGCTGATCGCAGCCCAATGGGGCAATCAATAAGTGTTGACTGGGAATTGGCTGAAAAAGTCGCAGTCCGAGTTTCTGAGCGTGCGCCTTTTTCGGGAGAACGTCATCAGCAAGGTCTCTTAGAAGAATTCACTGCACACACAGAAAAAGCTGAAGGCTTAGTTGCTGCCACAACAGGACTAACTTCAACACAAGGTGTAGCGCGAGCCAGAGTAGTGGACCGTCCAGGTTGGATTAAAACTAATCTAAAATCTTTACAACGTCTCCTTAGACCACTGTTGGAAAATGAAAACTCGAAAGGGTCAGAATCTCCGGTAACGGCTCGAATCACAGCGGTAGAGATGGGGGCAGTTCTCGGCTGGATGTCAACCAGAGTATTAGGGCAATACGACTTACTCGTTATAGAAGACGAAGAAGCCGATGAGCAAGATTTGGTTTACTACGTAGGACCAAATGTTGTTGCTTTAGAGCAACGCTACGCTTTCCCATCTTCAGATTTTCGTCAATGGTTAGCTCTCCATGAAGTAACACACCGTGCTCAATTCACTGGAGTTCCATGGCTGAGAAAACACTACCTAGGACTAGTTGAAGCACTACTTGATGAAGCAGAACCTGAATCAAATCAAATAATTGAACGCTTACGGGCGATGAAAAGTCAGAACGAAAACTCTAGCGCAGAAGGACTTATTCCGGCGGTCGCTACTCCACAACAAAAAGCCGCTCTCGACAACATAGCTGGTCTCATGAGTCTTTTAGAAGGCCATGGAGACATCACCATGGACAGAGCAGGTATCGGAGTCGTTCAATACGCAACCCGTTACGCAAAAGTGATGAGAGAGAGAAGGCAATCCGCTACAGGACTAACCCGAATGGTTCAAAAAATTATTGGTCTTGAAGCAAAACTCGCGCAATACGCCCAAGGTGAAGAGTTCATTGCAGCAGTTGAAAAAGCCGGGGGAGAGGAACTATTTAACCAAGTATGGATAGAACCCTCACATCTACCTAACTCTGAAGAAATCAAACAACCCTCCCTATGGATTAACCGAATGCAGGTAAAAACCAGTGGGTGATCTAAGTATTGCTTCACTCCTTGAACGATGTACCTTCCCACCAGAAAATACAGCCGTGGACTGCGCAGTATCAGGAGGACCAGATTCGCTCGCTCTTCTCGCATTGGCAGTACATCACGGGCTTGATGTCACCGCTTGGCATGTAGATCACGGGTTAAGAGAAGAGTCGGCAGCGGAAGGCCACCGAGTCGCTGAAGCGGCAGATCTACTAGGAGCTAAATCACGGCTAGTGACCGTATCGGTTTCTCCTGGATCAAATTTGGAAGCAAGAGCTCGAGATGCTCGACGCGACATTTTACCGGCAGAAGTCCTGACTGGACATACTGCTGACGATCAAGCTGAAACAGTCTT
>CAJXEU010000109.1 GCA_913052525.1 uncultured Actinomycetes bacterium | reverse complement strand
GAAATCAGAGCGAGGCCGACCACTAAGAAACAAACTGTAACTGCTGGCCAGCGCAATTTTCCAAGTGAGATAATCATAGGTGGACGGTCAATAGCACTGGGAAATACTGTGGCTTTTCGAGAAATTTTTCTCTCTGCTGTTATTACAACAAAAGCAAGTATCAGCAAGATCAATGCCATGGCGAAGGATCTTTCTTGATCGAAAAGCCTGGTACGAAAAATTGTTTGCGTAAGGGTTTCATATCTCATGAGATGCACAGCTCCGAAGTCGCTTAAGGTATATAGAAACACGAGCAGAGAGCCAGCAAGTATTGAAGGCATTAATTGCGGAGTAATAATGCGAAAAAAAGCTTTACCAGATTTATTGCCTAGGACTCGAGCACTCTCTTCTAAAGAAGTTGGGAGCTTCATTATGCGTCCGGCGACGGGAAGGTAAACGTAAGGGTAGGTAAAAAGAGTTAACACGAACCAAGAACCTGTCAATCCTTGAAGTCGAAAAGAAAGTTCGATTCCGAAAAAAGATAAGAGATCATGCAGTATTCCACCAGGAGTCAATCCCGATAATAGCGATGCCGCTCCCACGAAACTTGGAAATACTAGAGGAAGAGGTACTACGATTTTCCAGAACCGACTCCACGGGATATCAGTTTTGATGCATGCCCATGCAAGAAAGGTTCCTAGTATTGCCGAAGAAATTGATACAAGAACTGCAAGTTGCACAGTTCTCCATAGAGGTTCTATAGCTCTTTGTTCGAAAATAAGATCTATAGATCGACTGCTACTATTTAGAAATCTCCAAATTACATAAAAGCCAGGTAAGGCAAAGCAAACAGCGACCATTACAGCCATACCACTCATCGCGGGGGAAGTTTTCTCCGGACGTGGAGCGGCTGTAATGGTCATTTGTTCCTATTGATCTAGAATTCCACTGGCTTCGATTATTTCTATAGTGCGACGAAACTCCGCAGCTATATCGTTTATATCGACAGCACCAACCGCATCAATAGGGGTGGGTGGGAGAACTGAGCTGGGCTCCACGCCGATAGCAAGTGGATATTCGTATACAGAGTCGGTCAGGTATCGTTGTTGCCCATTAGATAATAAGTGAGCAATTAGTTTATTGGCAGAATCGTAGTTTTTGCTTCTGTCGAGGATGGCTGCTGTAGCCATAATCATAAGCCCTCCATCATCACCAGGTGCAAAAGCATGATTTGCTGAGCGTTGTGCATCACCATTAGATGCAATCTCCTGATAGTTGTAATAGTGGTTAACCAGTCCGAATGTGACTTCATTGCGGCTAACTGCTTCAACGATTGCTCTATTTTTAGGATAAAAACGCGCCCCATTTGCAACCATGTCGTTTAGCCATTTGACAGCTACATCATCACCATTTCTAAGACGGAAAACAGTAAACCAATCTTGGAATGATGAATTTGAACCGGGTACTGCCACTAATCCTTTATAGAGTGGATCGGTTAAATCGAAGACTGATTGCGGCAAGTCAACAGTCGCAATTTCATCAGTGTTATAAACAAGAACTCTCGCTCTTCCTGCAAAACCAACCCAGTCATTATTAGGTGAGCGACGATCAACAGGTACACGTTCTAAGACAGTTTTGTCAAGGTTTGTCAACATGTCTAGATCTGCCAGATAGCCGGTGGGTCCAGGACTTCTGGAAAGGAATACGTCAGCTTGGGTTTTGTTCCCTTCAGTTGAAATAGCTAAAGCTAAGTCATTTGAAGACCCGTATTTAATTTCTAGATTTATTCCAGTAGTGGCTTCAAAATCCGAAAAAATTGGACCAACGAGTTTTTCGCTACGTCCAGAATAGACAGTAAGGGTTTTAGAATCTTCGTCACTCCCGCATGCAAGTGTAGCCAGTATCGTAATTGCCAATATAGCTGTAAGTATTTTTTTGATTTTCAATTTCTCCTCCAAAGTGGATATTAGGCAAACCTAATATTTAATGTTAGGTAAACCTAACATTCACTACAGGTTTTTCCAACCTAAAGAAGTGCTGCACCCATTCCCACATATGAAACGCTAACTTGATCCCCTCTTTGGCAATTAGAGCCTGCCGGAGTTCTAGCTTTGATTAAAGTTCCATCCTTAAGTCGAATTAGAACCATTGCATCGTGGCCGTAGTATTCGACTATTTCGACAATACCATCATTACCTTCAGAGATTTTTAGCTCTTCTGGTCTAATAAGAACTCCAGAGGGATTATCAGTAACTTTAAGAACAGGTATTTCTCCAATGGGTGTGGAGCACACATTGTTTACAGATTTATTAAAGGGAAAAATATTTGCGTCGCCTACAAAACCTGCAACCCAGCCATCCACAGGTTGACGGTATAAGTCATGTGGAGGGTCTATTTGTATCAATCGACCCTCTCGCATCACAGCCACTTGATTTCCTAGAACAAAAGCTTCATCTTGATCGTGGGTAACGAAGATAGTAGTAATTTCTAGACTCGTAAGAAGTTGGTTAACTTCACTGCGGATTTCTACCCTCAAGGTGCTATCTAAATTTGAAAACGGTTCATCAAGTAGTAAAACAGAAGGTTCTGGTGCTAATGCTCTTGCTAGAGCGACACGCTGTTTTTGACCGCCAGAAAGAGTATGGGGACGACGGTCTCCAAAGCCAGAAAGTCCAACAAATTCTAGTAACTCCGCAACTTTTTTTTCTTTCGAAATCTTTTTTCGAATTCCATATCCAATATTTTCGCTGATGCTCATATGGGGGAAAAGGGCAGCGTCCTGGAAGACCATACCAATTTTCCGTTTTTCCGGTGGAACCGAAATTGTTTCACTAAAAACCACCTTTCCACTGACCGAAATTTGGCCTTTTTCGGGTTGTTCTAATCCGGCGATTGTGCGCAAAAGAGTTGTTTTTCCGCATCCACTTGGTCCCAGTAGCGAAAGAGTTTCTGTTCTTTTTACTTTTAAATCAATTTCTTCAAGAACGGTTATTTGATCGAAGGATTTTGAAAGCCCCTCAATTACAACCTCACCTAGTTTATTATCTTCATTCATTATGGATAAGACTAGTATTGAATTTCTTTTTTTGTTAGGTATACCTACCAAGCTAAAAAATTTTCTGTGGAAACCTAAAACTATAGTTACCGTCTAGGCATGCAAGAAGTAACAGTCGGATGGTGGGGTCTGGTTGCCTCTTTGACGATGGTGTTCATTACTGTTGGAATATCACTTTTTCTTAGACTAAGACTTGAACGTGATTTAACGGTTGCATCTGGGCGATCTATCGGACAGTTAGTGATAGCGGGCTGGGCTTTGACCCTTATCTTGAAGGATGAAACATCAATAATTTGGGCATGGATATGGGTTGCGGCAATGATTCCATTCGCAGCTATTTCTGCTTCTAGGCGTGAACAGCGTCTCCCAGGTCTTGTATGGACAACAGCGTCGGGGTACCTGCTCGGATTAGGAATCAGCCTCTCAGTTCTTTTTACTTTACAAATTCTTCCTCTTGAATCTCGTGTATTAGTTCCAATTGCAGGAATGATAGTAGGCAACTCACTGAGAGTTGTTGTGGTTGCAGCCACACGACTTGTTGACGCTATACGCGATTCCCAGCTTGAGATAGAAGCCATGCTTTCACTTGGATTCACACGCCACAAAGCTGTTAAAAGAACCGTCTCAGAAACACTCAAACTGTCTTTGATCCCCCAGATTGAGACAACAAGAACAGTGGGGATAATTTTCCTTCCGGGGATACTCACAGGGCTCATACTCGCAGGAGTAGACCCTCTGGAAGCTGCGTTGATACAAGCAGTCATACTTTTTCTCATACTCGGTTCAGCAGCGATAACAGGTCTAATCGTCGTTCTATTTGGGGCTCAAAAGTTTCTGACCACCGATCACCGTCTCGAACCACCGGAACTTTAAAAACTACTTCGAGCAGTCACAACCCAATTCGTTTAAACACGAAATAACTTCATCAACCGGAAGTCCAACAATGTTGTCGAAACTTCCTTCAAAAGAAACTACAAAATTCTTGCCACCGCCTTGGATCCCGTAACCACCAGCTTTATCCAATGGTTCACCGGTCTTTATGTAAGTAACGATCTCTTCTTTTGTGAGGTCTCTCCATTTGACTTGTGTAGCAACTATCAAAGATCTATGGCCTTTAGGTCCACTCAAAGCAACACCGGTTATTACTTCATGAGTTTCTCCTGAAAGCGTTTGCAGCATTTCTAAAGCCATTTCGGGTGTTCCGGGTTTACCTAAAATTTCATCATTCACCGAAACCACCGTGTCTGCAGCAACACCACATTCACCAACATTTATTACAGCATCAAGTTTTTTTATTGCTAAACGTTCGACCAAAGAATTGGCTGACTCACCAACGAGTATTGATTCATCTACCTCAGGTATGCGAACTTCAGGCTCGAATCCTGCTTCAACAAGCAGAGAAAATCTTTGAGGAGATCCTGAAGCCAGAATTAACCGGTCTTTTATCCCACTCAACTTTCAACCTCCTGAAACAAGAGCCTCAGCTTCAATATGAAGAGGGGTCAAATCAGAAGGATCATCGAGCCAGCCAGCAGGTAAAACCACAGGCTTAGGTCCATTTCGATGACTCCTAGGAAGCCGTAGAGCAGAAGGGTCAAATTCTCTGTCAGCTCCAATAGTTGACAGAAGATCTATTAACAGTTCTTTTAGATTGTTCATATCTTCAACCATTTGAAGCGAACGTCTCGCAGCAGGTCCAGTCTGGTATCCCTTCAAATACCAAGAAGTATGTTTCCGAAAGTCCCTAATCCCATGAGGACCGGTCCAATCAACCAACATTTGAGCATGCTCAATCATCGTTTCCGCAACCCCACCCAATAGAGGAGGATCATCAGGATCTGAACCTCCTGAAGAAGGATCTGAACCGAAAACCGAAGCTAACTGCCCGAACAACCAAGGCCTTCCCAAACATCCACGCCCGACTACTACTCCATCGCATCCAGTTGAGCGCATCATACGCAGTGCATCCCAAGGCTCCCAAATATCGCCATTACCAAATATGGGGATAGACGAAACAGTTTCTTTCAAACGCG
>CAJXEU010000108.1 GCA_913052525.1 uncultured Actinomycetes bacterium | reverse complement strand
ATCTGCTCCTTATCTAGGAAGTTTCAGCCCAGAAGAGTCGCTATCAACATTTGAGGGACTCGCTACATCTGGAACCTGGTACATCGAGGTAAAAGATTCTTTCGGAATGGACGAAGGAAATGTGTTCTGCGTAGATCTAGAGGTAGCGGGCAATGGAGTGCAGATAGCAGCAGATCAAACAACACCAATGACTATCAATGCTGAAACGCTTGGTTCTGGCTCCTTTTTACTTAGGGTGGCGACAAGTGATGGAGTAACTGAAGATCTTTCTAACGCTTCTTTCAAGATAAACCCGGCACCATTTGATGCTTCTGATTCTTTCCCTATAGAAGGTGTTGAAGAATATTCAGTAACTGTGAATTATTCGCAAGAAGAGATGACTAACCTCACTGATGCTGCAACTTCTTTCAACATGAATATAGAAGACTTTCAGTTGGCCGCTGTTGGGTTGCTTGCTTTCTTGCGTGCGTTACTCCCATCAGGTTCAGCAGAGTGGTCACCTATCTGCACAGATTGTGGCGGATCAGAGACAGCCACAGCTTTTTACGTTTCATCAGAAGGCACACAGAGTGCTTTGGAAAGTGTTGCCGGTTCCTCTATGACAGGGGCTGAAGCTCAACGTTTCTCAAGTTCAGTTCTCATCTTCTTGCTTGCATTGTTGAATGCACAGAACTGATTTAAACCTCTCGCTGCTTTCTACTTAATGCTTTTTCGGTTTCCCGATCAGCATCACGTTTAGCAATAGATTGGCGTTTATCGTAGTCAGACTTTCCTCGCCCTAAAGCAACTTTTATTTTGGCTTTACCGTTAGAGAAATAAAGGGAGAGTGGAACAAGAGTCAAACCATCTCGGTTGAGGCGATTTAGGATACGTTCAATTTCTTTGCGATGAAGAAGCAGTTTCTTAGGCCGGTCTGGCTCGTGAGTAAAATTTGGGTTGTTTCGGTAAGGAGATATGTGAAGTCCGATGATCCAGAGCTCGTTGTCTTCTTCACGCCCAAAAGCCTCTGTGATCTGAACTTTTGACTCTCGAAGCGATTTGACTTCGCTGCCAGACAGAACTAAACCAGCCTCCCAAGAATCAAACAACTCATAGTTTCGCTTTGCTTGTCGATTTGTTGCTATTACACGATCGTTGCTTTGAGACACACTTAAAGAGTACCTTCCAAAGCCTTCCACTTTCTTATCATTGCATCGGATATTAAATTTGAGATCGGTGAGTTGCTGAACCAATACGCCTGAGTCAAGGTAGATTGCCTAGAAGATTAATGACTAGAAATACATGAGGAGTACCCGTGCGACCTGATGGCCGACAAAATAATGAATTACGTCCGATCACATTCGAGCGAGACTTTACAGAAATGGCGCTTGGTTCTTGCCTCGTATCTTTTGGCCGCACTCGAGTGTTGTGCACCGCTTCCATGAATGACAAAGTTCCACCTTGGCTACGTAATACAGGAAAAGGATGGGTAACGGCAGAGTACGCAATGCTTCCCGGTTCAAGCAGTGAAAGAGTTCGCCGGAAAACTTCTGGAAGAAGTCAAGAAATTCAAAGACTAATCGGCCGCTCTTTAAGAGCCGTAGTTGATTTAGATGCACTTGGAGAACGCGAAATCACTGTTGACTGTGATGTACTCCAAGCAGACGGCGGGACACGAACAGCATCTATATGTGGAGGATACATAGCTCTACATGACGCGTTTAGTCGACTTATGGCATCTAATGAGATTGAAATCAATCCCCTTTTAGAAGAGTTAGCAGCCATATCTGTAGGAATCATTGACGGCGAAGCACGCCTTGACCTTCCCTATGTTGAAGATGCAGCGGCTGAAGTTGATTTCAATGTTGTTATGACTGGCTCTCAAGAGTTTGTAGAAGTCCAAGGAACTGCAGAAGGGGCAACGTTTACTCGACAGCAGTTAGATGATTTAGTGGAACTTGCTTCAGCAGGCATCACAGAGATCGTACAGTTGCAGAAGAAATTGTTAGCAGACCCACCGCCGCCTCGAAGTTAAGAGTTTCAATATCATGCTTCCTGAGTTGGTGGTTGCGAGCGCTAACCCGGACAAAGTGAAAGAGATATCTGAGGTTTTAGACGGTCTCGTAACTTTGATCCCTCGACCAGAAGAACTACCAGAGGTGGTAGAAGACGGAGACACCTTAGAAGACAATGCACGTCTTAAAGCTAAAGCAATTTTAGAAGCAACCGGAATAGCGGCACTTTCTGATGACACAGGCCTAAGCGTCGATGCGCTTGGTGGAGACCCCGGAGTTCACTCAGCACGCTACTCAAGTGAGAGTGCCTCCTACTATGACAACGTTGAGAAACTTCTCAAGAATCTTGAAGGGATTCCTCCAAGATTACGCACAGCACGCTTCCAAACTGTGGCCATGGTTTGTTATCCAGATGGAACTGAGGTTATTGCTACCGGTGTAGTGGAAGGAACGATTGCAGAGTCACGAAAAGGTAGTGAAGGATTTGGTTACGATCCTGTATTCATTCCCTATGAGGGAAGAGGTCTGTCATTTGCGGAAATGGGAGAAGAGAAGCACCGTATATCTCACCGAGGTCGAGCTCTTCGAAATTTAGTGGAAATGCTTAGCAGCTAGTTCGGAGAAACTTCTGAAGGACCGAAGGTTCTGTTGACGAATCGGTCGAATTCGGCATCAGTGACTGGTTCAGAGAAATGAAATCCTTGAGCGAAATTACATTTCAATTTACTTAAGTGGGTCAATTGTGTTTCGGTTTCGACCCCTTCAGCGACAACTTCAAGATCCAAACTATGAGCCAAGGCAATGGTTCCAGTAACTATGGCAGTGTCATCATCATTGGTTCCTAATCCGGACATGAAAGATCGATCTATTTTTAAAAAATTAATTGGAAATCTTTTCAGATATGCCAAAGACGAAAAACCTGTTCCAAAATCATCAAGCCCAATCTGAACGCCAAGAGAGGTTAACTCTTCTAGGACTTTTCCTGTCACAGGATTGGCTGCGATAAGTGCACTTTCTGTGAATTCAAGAGCTACTAATGAAGAATCAAGATTATTTACATGTAAAGCAGATCTAATTACTTCAGGGAAAGCAGGGTCAGATAATTGCCTTGCGGATACGTTGACTGCCATGTTTAAAAGATTGTCACTCGCTTTATTCCATTTCCCTAACCGATCTAAAGCTATTCCTAAGACCTGACTTCCTAGGTCTGCGATCAGGCCGGTATCTTCAGCTACATCAATGAATTGATCAGGTAAGAGAAGGTCCCCGCTTTCGGCTCTAATTCGTGCAAGAGCTTCTGCTCCTATGACCGTTCCGTCAGATATGCGTATGACGGGTTGGAAGTAGACCTCAATACGGTTCTCTTCTAAAGCCTGCCGTAGTTCTTGTTCTACGCTATGGCGACGCACTGCTTGGTCTCGAAGATGGTCGTCAAAGACATCAGCACGGTCTCGTCCTTTTTCTTTAGCTCGGTAAAGTGCAGTATCAGCATCGCGTAGAAGATCAGATGGTGTTTCTTGCCCATGAGCGAGAGCTATACCAATACTCGTAGTTACAACTGTTGATTCTGAACCAAGCTCTACAGGCCTGGATAGTGAACTACGGATCCGCTCTGCTGCAACTAAAGCATCTGTGGTGCGATCCATATCGCTAATCACAACAACGAATTCATCCCCACCTAATCGAGCGACAGTGTCTCCAGGCCGCACAGTCTTTTCAAGCCTTCGAGACACTTCCTTCAACAAATCGTCACCAGCTCCGTGGCCTAAAGAATCGTTCACTACTTTGAAATTGTCGAGGTCAAGGAAAAGCACACCGACCATTTGGTCATGGCGTGATGAGCGGTGCAAAGCGTCGCGAAGGCGTTCAAGGAGGAGAGCTCGATTAGGTAGCCCAGTGAGTTCATCATGAAAAGCGCGTTCTTCTAATTGGGCGGCTACCTCTACTCTTTCAGTTATGTCACGTGCATTAACTACCACACCAGCTACGGCAGCGTTGTCTAAAAGGTTGGTGGCCACTATCTCCATATGTAGCCAGGTTCCATCGTTATGAGAAATCCTGGCGTCAAAAGCGGGAGACATTCCTGGAATAGAAAGCATTTCTGGAATTTGCTCTATCAAGTCATCGCGGTCTTCTGAATGTACGAGTTCTATAACTGGAGTTCCTTCAAGTTCTAAAACATCTCGTCCAAGAACGCGACCAACTGCAGGGCTGGAATAAATGATTTTCCCATCGTTCCCAATTACTGCTACAAGGTCAGAAGCATGTTCAACTAAAGCAGCTAACCGTACTTCAGTAGCTTCAACTCGTCGTTGAGCTGCATGTAAATCACTCAAGTCTCTTGCCACTAGGGAAATAGCATCAATTTGTTGGTTTTCTGTGCGGTGAGCAACAAGTAAAGCAGACACTGGAATTTTTTTCGATGATCCAAGTTTTCGAATGTTCAGTTGGAATTCTCCCCGCCAAATATCTCGAGACCTGATTGAAGGCAGGGCAGTAGCAGCAAATTGAGCTTGGGACCAGCCGTCCAGAAGGTCTAAGAGTCTTGAGCCAACTATTCCAGGAGCTAATTCTTCAAGAGCGGCATTTGCCCACCTTACGTTACGGCCCAAAGGGTCAAGTATGGCGACTAGATCAGGGCTAGCTTCTAATACTCGTGTTAACTCTTGAGCTCGTAATGCCTCATCAAGTTGTCCTGTAATGTCGCTGAAAGTCAGCAATCCTCCTTCTTCAACTGGAGTTACTGAAAGGTCGATCCAGCAAGGGTTTCCAGAAACATCTCGTAGTCTTAATCTTCCTCGAAGACCGATTTTTTTGCTTATGGTTTCTGTAAGTTCAG
Source organism: uncultured Actinomycetes bacterium (assembly GCA_913052525.1). GTDB lineage: Bacteria > Actinomycetota > Acidimicrobiia > Acidimicrobiales > MedAcidi-G1 > MedAcidi-G2B. The sequence goes on along the minus strand of CAJXEU010000108.1, from coordinate 283 downwards.
AAAGGAAGTCATTTTTTCCACTTGGATCTAAATGATTCTTCCATCCATCGCCAAGAGCTTCGGAAACTTCTTGTCCAGTAAGAGAGGTCCATTGATCATTTACGACCACACAGTGAAGACGAGAATCGAGGAGGAACATTCCAGCGGGAGATGAAGCAACAAGGTCACTCAGGTGAGCTCCTTTGTTTGCTAGCTGGTGATCGCTATCAACAGATATATTTTTTTTGTTCACGTGCGGACGGGGGGACTCGAACCCCCATGCCTTGCGGCGCCGGCTCCTAAA
>CAJXEU010000107.1 GCA_913052525.1 uncultured Actinomycetes bacterium | reverse complement strand
ACGAATACTTATGCTCTCTGCGAACAACGTACTAAGTCCTGCACACGGACGACCTTTAGTTACCCCTACGCAGGACATGATTATTGGTGGCTACTACCTGACAATGGAGCCAGTGGAATCGGCTGAAAAAGATGGAGTTTTCAGGCGTATACACGAAATTGAACACGCTTTAGACCTAAATAATATAGATCTTCATACACCAATCGAATATCGATCGAATGATTACCCTGACCTTAAAGCAACAGAAGCTAATGGAAGCCCTGCTACTTGGATTATGACTACACCGGGACGTGTTTTATTTAACGAGGCACTTCCTGAAGGGTTTGGGTACATAAATACTTGTGTGGACAAGAAAGGTATGACGGATCTAGTCGATGACCTTGCCCGGCATTATCCTAAGAAAGTTGTCGCTGAAAGTCTTGACAAGCTGAAAGATCTTTGTTTCAAATTTGCTACACAATCGGGTTTGACGGTGTCAATTGATGACGTCAAAACTCCTATTGAAAAACAAGGCATTCTTGATCGCCATGAAAAAGACGCTGAGAAAGTAGAAACTCAGTTCAGAAGAGGAATCATTACGGATGGCGAGCGACGACAAAAAGAAGTGGAAATTTGGAATGCCGCAACCGCTGAAGTAACAGAGAAGATGGTCCTTGCTTTACAAGCTGAGCGATTTAATCCGATTGATGTAATGGTTGATTCGGGAGCACGTGGAAACATGATGCAAGTTCGCCAAATTGCGGGTATGCGTGGCCTAGTTGCCAATCCACGCGGAGACATGATTCCTCGACCTATTAAGTCTAATTTCCGCGAAGGTCTGGCAATGCTTGAGTATTTTATTGCTACACCTGGAGCTAGAAAAGGATTAGTTGATACAGCTCTGAGAACGGCTGATTCGGGCTATCTCACTCGACGACTTGTAGACGTTTCTCAGGAACTGATTATCAATGAACACAATCCATTTGAAGGAGACGGACCAGTTTTTGGAATTTGGATTGAAGATGTTGAGCCTGATCAAGAAGATAAGAGAACTTATCTTGACACGCGTTTATTGAGTCGCACCATTGCAGATGAAATTAAACTTTCTGACGGTTCTACATTGGAGGCTGGGACTATCGTTGGCGAAAGTGAAATGATTACTCTTCGAGATGACCCAGCGGTTACAAGAGTGAGAGTACTTTCTCCACTGACAGATGACTCGGCTATTGGCATTTCGCCAGCTTGCTACGGAATGTCATTGGCCACTAGCAAACCAATTGAGGTTGGTGAAGCTGTTGGAGTTATCGCTGCACAGTCAATTGGTGAACCTGGAACACAACTTACTATGCGTACATTCCATACAGGTGGTGTTGCAGGAAAAGACCTTGCAGGAGGCCTTCCTCGAGTTGTTGAACTTTTTGAAGCGAGAACTCCAAAAGGAAAAGCAACACTAGCGCGTATATCTGGGGTAGTTCGTCTAGGTGAAGACGAGGGCAGAGGCCGTGAAGTAACAGTAATAGCTGATGATGGAACTGAGGAAACTTATTTAATTCCCGGTCAGCCACGACTGGAAGTAACACACGGTCAAGAAGTTAAAGCTGGGGATGCCATAGTTGAAGGACCTCGTGATCCTAAAGAACTCTTAGAAATCAAGGGTGTTCGGGAAACTCAGCAGTACCTCGTAGAAGAAGTACAAAAGGTTTATCGAGACCAAGGTGTGTCAATTCATGATAAGCACATAGAACTTATCGTTCGACAAATGACACGAAGAGTGAAAATCATTGATCCCGGTGACTCAGATTTTCTTCCGGAAGAACAAGTAGATCAAAGAGTATTTGCTGAAACAAATCGAGTACTAGTTGATGAAGGACAAAGACCAGCAGAAGGGCGCCCTGAATTGATGGGTATCACGAAAGCATCTCTTGCCACTCAATCTTGGCTTTCAGCGGCATCATTCCAAGAGACCACACGTGTCTTGACAGAGGCTGCTATTGAATCAAAGAGTGATGGGCTCGTTGGGCTTAAGGAAAATATTATTATTGGAAAACTTGTGCCTGCAGGTACTGGAATGCCACAACACCGAAATGTGGCTCCTCATGCACCTGACTATAAGCCAATGGACTATTACAGTTCTGCCGATGAAGAACAAGACTTAGCTGAGTGGTTAGCTGGACAAACAGATTCGAACGAAGATGAGTTTGCGGGAGCTTATGAAGCAGACGTAATAGATTTAGCAACGGAAATTGAAAATATTGATCCAACTGCTTAAGTCCATAATTTGTTTGTAAGTAGAAGCGTTCCTCGTAGACTCTTCTATCGGTTGGAAATCATGTCTGGACGTTAAATCCAACCGAGATTCGGAAGTTAAATATCCGTATCTTTTCCAGACAGTGATTATTAGGAAATTTTTTGAGGTAGTTCTGTGCCCACAATTCAACAGTTAGTCCGAAAAGGACGAAAATCAAAGCGGACTAAAGAATCCACGCCTGCTCTTAATGGAGCACCGCAAAGACGAGGAGTTTGTACGCGTGTTTTCACGACAACACCCAAAAAGCCAAATTCTGCTTTAAGAAAAGTTGCACGTGTTCGCCTAACCACAGGCTTAGAAGTTACAGCGTATATACCTGGTGAAGGACATAATCTGCAAGAGCACTCAATTGTGTTAGTAAGAGGGGGAAGAGTAAAAGATCTCCCTGGAGTTCGTTACAAAGTAATTAGAGGAACTCTTGACACTTCTGGTGTAAGTCAAAGACAGCAGGCTCGTAGCCTTTATGGTGCGAAGAAAGAAGGCTGATCATGTCAAGAAAAGGACCTGCATTACGCCGAGAGTTAGTACCGGATCCGGTGTACCGCTCTGTTTTAATAACTCAGTTAATTAATAAGATTTTACAGAGAGGTAAACGTTCAACCGCTGAAGGGATCGTTTATGAAGCTCTCGCTACTGTTGAAACAAAAACTGGCTCAGATCCAGTTAGCGCTCTAAAAAATGCATTAGAAAATGTGAAACCTCAATTAGAGGTTAAAAGCCGTCGGGTGGGAGGGGCTACCTATCAGGTACCTGTTGAAGTCCGTCCTCGGAGAGCAACAACTCTTGCAATTCGCTGGATGGTCACCATTGCTAGATCACGACGTGAGAACACAATGGCTGAACGACTTGCAAATGAGATACTGGATGCATCCAACGGTATTGGTGCTTCAGTGAAACGTAGAGAAGACACACACAAGATGGCCGAAGCCAACAAGGCTTTCGCCCATTATCGGTGGTAGATCATTCCCCGAAATAACGAGAGAGTGCTCTAACATTATTTCCAGTAATTATTTGATATCCCCTATAAATAAAACTAATACGACGCGAGTAAAAAATGGCTGAAAGACATCCTTTAGAAAGAACACGCAATATCGGCATTATGGCCCATATTGACGCAGGAAAAACTACAACAACAGAACGAATCTTGTATTACACCGGAGTTAACTACAAGATTGGTGAGGTGCATGATGGTGCAGCAACCATGGACTGGATGGAACAGGAGCAAGAACGCGGGATCACTATTACTTCTGCCGCCACTAGTTGTTTTTGGAATGATCATAGAATCAACATTATTGACACTCCTGGGCACGTTGATTTTACGGTAGAAGTAGAACGTTCTTTAAGAGTTCTTGATGGCGCAGTTGCTGTATTTGATGGAGTAGCAGGTGTTGAACCACAATCAGAAACTGTTTGGAGGCAAGCAGACCGTTACAAAGTTCCCCGGATGTGTTTTATCAACAAGATGGATCGCATTGGAGCTGACTTCTATTTTGTTCTAGACACAATCAATGAGAGATTGGGTTGCAAATCTGCAGTAATTCAACTTCCAATTGGAGCTGAGTCTGATTTCGCAGGAATTGTTGATTTAATTTCAATGAAAGCTCTTGTATGGCAAAGTGAAGATTTAGGTGCGTCTTGGGAAGTAGTAGAGATACCTGAAGATTTGAAAGATAAAGCTGAAGAATATCGGGCTGGACTTATTGATGTGCTGGCTGAATTTGATGAAAATATTCTTGAGAAGTTTGTTGGCGAAGAAGAAATAACTGAAGACGATCTTCGTAGCGCAGTCAGAACAGGAACTCTCTCAGGTGACTGTGTTCCAATTTTGACTGGTAGTGCTTTCAAGAACAAAGGAGTACAACCGCTACTTGACGCAGTCGTTGAATATCTTCCTTCTCCTGTAGATCTCCCACCAGTAGAAGGTCTGCATCCCCGTAGTGAAGAGACTGTTACTAGATCGGTGGATGACGATGAACCATTTTCCGCATTAGCTTTCAAGATAATGACGGATCCTCACGTCGGGAAATTAACTTACTTCCGTGTTTATAGTGGTGTTCTCGAAAAAGGCGGAACTGTTCTTAATACACGAACAGGAGCTAAGGAAAGAATTGGACGCATCTTAGAAATGCATGCAAATGATCGTGAAGATCGTGATGATGTGCGAACAGGCGACATTGTGGCTGGAATTGGAATGAAAAACACTAGGACAGGAGACACCCTGTCAGCGTTGGATCATCCGATTATGTTAGAGAAGTTAGATTTTCCGGATCCGGTGATTCATGTTGCTGTAGAACCTCGATCAAAAGCGGACCAAGACAAAATGGGTAAAGCTTTATTCTCACTATCGGAAGAAGATCCAACATTCACAGTTCATAGTGATGATGAAACCGGTCAAACCATTATCGGGGGTATGGGGGAACTACATCTTGAAGTTCTTGTAGACAGAATGCTCAGAGAGTTCAGAGTGGACGCCAATGTAGGACGTCCACAAGTTGCATACCGAGAGACAATCACAAAGACTATTGATAGCCATAGGTACACACATAAGAAACAAAGCGGTGGTTCAGGACAGTTTGCCGAAATTGTAGCTTCAGTTGAGCCATGGACAGGTGAAGAAGGATCAACATATTCTTTTGAAGACACAGTAACTGGTGGTCGTATACCAAAAGAATATATTCCAGCTGTTAACCAAGGCATTGAATCTTCTTTAACTAATGGTGTTTTGGCAGGATTTCCAGTACTGGGCTTAAAAGTTACGCTTGAAGATGGAAAGCATCATGACGTTGACTCTTCCGAAATGGCATTTAAAATCGCTGCTCAAGCATGGTTTCGAGAAGTCATGCCACGAGCGAAGCCAGTACTACTGGAGCCAATTATGGCTGTAGAAGTAGTAACTCCAGAGGACTATATGGGCGATG
>CAJXEU010000106.1 GCA_913052525.1 uncultured Actinomycetes bacterium | reverse complement strand
ACACGCTTCACAGTTATCTTTACTTTTTTGGATGCTTGTGATTGCTGCGGTCATTTCGCTCATACTGGCATGGCGTTCTAAAAGAACACCTTTAATAGCATTTTCACTTTTTTCAGTAGTTGCTGTGCCTCAGTTGCTACAGCGGCCAAGCCCTAACCACATAAGATTCGTTGGGGTAATAATTTTTACTTCGCTCTTGATTAACGTCGCTAGTTCTTTGAAAAAGCGAGCATCAGGGGTGTTAGTTTCTGCAGCAATTTTTTCAATTTTGGTAATAGTTGCTCCCTATCATTTTGGCAAGGCTTTTGGTGATGTGTATCACCAACTATTTACTTCCGAAGAGGCAATAACTTTAGAACATGGGGGACGAAGTATTTCTGTAGAGGAAGATTCCTACCGTCAAGAAGTTGAAAGTCTTTTCAAAGAATTAGATTCAGTCGCTAGAACTGGAGAATCTGTGTTTATTGGACCCGTAGACCTTACAAAAACAAATTACTCAGAAACTTGGCTTTATCACCTTCTTCCGGACTATGTTCCTGCGAGTTATCACCTTGAAATGAATCCGGGTCTCGCTAATCGCGATGACGGTCACTTGGCGAAAGATATAAGAGACGCTAATTGGCTTATTCTGAGTAGTCGGTTTGATGGGTGGAATGAGCCAAATTCATCCGTGGACTCTGGAAGTTTTGAAGCTGGAAAAGTAGTCCAAGAACAGTTCTGTCTTATTTATCAGAGCACCAATTATTCGCTCTTTGAATCTTGCGTTAGTTAGACAAAGTGTTTATTGGTTGGATTCTTTGAATTCGGTCATGAAAGTCACTAGAGATTCAACACTTTCTAAAGGTAGAGCGTTATAGACGCTTGCTCTTATCCCGCCGACGCTTCGGTGGCCTTTCAGATTAATTAAGTCAAAGTCAATTGCTTCGGTGACAAACTTTTTCTCAAGGTCTTCGCTCGGTAAACGAAAAACGATGTTCATCAAAGAGCGACTATCTGCATCTACGGGACACTTATACCAGCCGTCACTATTGTCTATAGCGTTATACAGCAGAGAGGCTCTTTCTTGAGCTCGTTTTTCAAATTCTGGTAAGCCACCCGCATCAATCATCCATTTAAGAACTTTCCCCATCACATAGATAGGAAACATTGGGGGAGTGTTAGCCATGGAATCTGCTTTGGCATGATTCTGATAGTTCAAATACCCGTCAGAGACTTGACTGTTTCTCTCAAAGATTTCTTTACGGACTACTACTATTGCTAAACCAGAAGGTCCGAGATTTTTTTGAGCACCGCCGTATACGAGATCAAAACATTCCCAGTCGATCGGGCGGGAGAGAAAGTCTGAACTCATATCTGCGACCATTGGAATTTCAACTTTTGGATAGTCAGGTAACTGGATGCCGCCAATGGTTTCGTTCGTAGTGATGTGTAAGAAGCGAGAATCTTCTCCAAGTTCTATTTCATCGACTTGAGGCATTCGAGAGAAGTTCTCGCTGGCTCCTGTCCAAGCTTCATACGCCGAACAGAACGATTTAGCGTCTGAAAGAGCTTTACCTCCCCAAGTTCCAGTGTTTAGATAACCCGCTTTCTCATTTTGGTTAAGAAGATTCATAGGAACTTGACTGAATTGAAGAGACGCCCCTCCTTGTAAAAATAGAATTGCGAAGTCATCTGGAACTCCAGCCAATGATCGGAAGTCTGCCAAAGCCGACATGTGAACGGAATCGTATTCAGGAGCTCGATGGCTTGACTCGATAATTGACATTCCGCTGTCACCGAAATTCAACATTTCGTTTTCCACTGATTCGAGTACGGGGAGGGGGAGTGTGCAGGGTCCAGCACTGAAATTGTGCACACGAGATGAACTGTTCACAGGTGTTCTCCTTTGGTGATATTCGACTATGAGAATAAGTAAAAGATGTTATAACTAATAAATAAAGACTATCTCTCAATCATCCGGCAAAGATACGGCTTTTGACAGAATAGGTTCAACTACGTTTGCAGTGCGTTTGGCTGAATCAGAGAGCGTTTCCGGATCAATTTCTGAAGATTCATGAAAATCTAAAAGAATTATTTCGTAGCCAGATCGATTAACCCATGTTGGGTAGTAAGACGCTTGAACTACAACAATCTTTCCATTTTCGTTTTCTTCCATCTCAAACCAAATGATCATTCCATCTTGAGTAGCAGGAGGGCATTCATTGCATCTTCTTCGTTCGTCTCCTGGCTGGTTTGAGAGAAAGTTACCTAAACCGGCGACAGCATATTTTTGGTTATGGATAAGAACTGATTGTGGAACGTGGGTTCCGTGCCCGATCACAAGATCAATATGTTCTGAATTTAAAAGTGCAGTTACTGTCTGCTGCTGATGAGAGCTGAGATCTGAAATGTATTCTTCTCCCCAGTGGACGCTCACGATGACAAATTCTGCACCAGATAGTCGACTATTTTGAGCCTCCAAAATAATTTGAGCGATATCTAGATTAGAGACAAGCCATATCGGGTCAGTAGGCAGAGAACCGTTATTTAATGTGTCAGTTGCAGAAAGGTGAGCAACTGTAATCCCATGGATCTCAAAGAGGCTTGGTTTAGCCTCTGATGCTGTTGTTGCCATACCGACTGTTTGTATTCCAACACGATTCAAGTGACTTAAGGTGCTACTAATGCCACTTATGCCAGCATCAAGACTATGGTTTGACGCAACTGAACAACCGTCATATCCGGCCGAAGAGATTGCATCTGCCAGTTCAAGCGGAACTTCAAAACTTGGGTAGTAAGAAAGAACAGAGTTGTCTGCAGAAAGTGGTGTTTCAAGGTGACAAAGTGAAAGGTCAGCAGCGCCTAGTACTTGTTCAACAGATTCAAACATGTATGTGAAATCCCAAGAACTTTCATCTGAAGATTGAGCAGCATCAGCCACAAATTCATGAACCAGAATTTCACCGCTTGCAGCGAGCGTAAAGGAACGCACATTATCTGGTTCATCTGAAATCACAGTTGTCGTTGAGCTCTCAGAAATCATAGATGAGTTGGCCTCTAAGGTTTGTTCTAATTCTTCACCGTTTAAAAAAGAGGAAACTAAAACGAATAATGCCCCAAGGACAAGAAGTTGAGAAAGACGCCAAACAACTTTACGTTCATTATTTGGAATTCTAGAAGTCATATTAGATCTCTAAGAATAGAAACACCGGGGCGAACATTGCTGTCGTTGGTGCCGTTCATTCGAACTATCTGACCCCCGACAACCACATGAGGAACACCTGTAGATTCTTGAGCAGGGTTCTCAATACTCGCGTTGTCAAGAATTTTTTCTTCGTCAAAGATTGTTATATCCGCAACAGCGCCCCCTTGAAGACGCCCACGTCTTGCCATATCAAAACTGCATTCTCCTAACAGTTGACTGGGAAGTGCAGTCATTCGAGACAAAGCATCAATTAGAGAAAGAGTTTTGGTTTCTCTCACATAATGTCCCAGAACACGACTGAAACTTCCAGCGCACCGGGGATGATTGTTGTGGCTTTGTTCAAGTATGGCATCAGATCCAATCATCATCCAAGGAGCTTTCAGAGCGGTGATGATATCTTCTTCAGACATAGCAAATGCAGCGGTAAGTAAATTAGCGGATCGAATAGAAGGCCATTCAGCAGCTGTCACTTTTGAAGAAGTTCCAACTACTTGTAGATCGTCATAGGTGATTCCAAATTTTTCTTCAAAATTGTCAAATCGTGACGTTCCTGCATAGGTAGCCCAAGAAGTATAGGGATAAGTGCAAGCAGTGATAGATAACCCACTGGAACGAGCGTTGTTAATTTGTTCAACCGCTTCTGCCATGCGGCTAGTTCCACCTGTTGAATTGAGATGTTCAATGTGGACGCGACAACCAGTTTCTTCTGCGACAGAGATTGCTTCCGCGACAGCTAGTTCCTGATTTGAAAGGTTGACTGTGTCTCCGCTACGAAGATGAAGACACAGTGGAACATCATATTTTGAGGCAACTACACCATGAGCCAACATTTCTTCTTTCGTTACTCCGATGGTGTATTCCGGTTGTTGATGAATTCCTAAAGCTCCTAAGCGAAGGTCTAAATCTGCCAACTCAGTTAAGTCGTCTATAGAAACTCCAGGCACTTTTGAAAGAAATTCAATACCAGCTCCGAGGTCGCGGCGGTGAGCAGATTGATCGGTAGCTCCTCCATAATTGACTGGTGGGTCAATGGATTCTTCTTGAGATAAAAAAGTATCCATTGGGTAGTCAATCCCATGAAGGCAAAGATTAGAGGTGACTCCATCTGCCACTTTGTACCAATCCCCGTAACCATTAGGTGGGTAGGAAAGAAGATCTATGAATCCTGGAGAGACAACTAACCCTGCTGCTTCAATAGTGTTTGTTCCAGCCAAGTCTCCAAAACCAATGTGTGTTATCAGGTTCCCATCTATACCGATTTCAGCCTGAGCGTCAAAGCCGCTTTCTGGATCAATGACTCTTCCACCGGATATAACCAAATCAAAAGTGTGTCCGTCTGGATTTACTACAGAATCAACATCAAAAACTGGGGGTAACTCTGGAGACGTAAAAATAGTTGTACTAGGAGTGGAAGAAATAGTAGTAGATGTACCACTGGTAGAAGTCGTAGAAGAGGAGTTAAACAATTTAGGAAGTTTGCGAAGCATTCCCAGATTTGCAGCCCCAAAACCAAAAGCAAGTAGTAGACGACGACGACTAATAGATTTTGAAACTGGATGTATCAGGTCTTCGTTTTTATCATTCTCCGGCACAGCAGTTGACGCTAGTAGCCATTAGACAATAGTTGGTGGTACCCCTTCGTGAATACAGGATTCACCTATATAGCAGTACTCTGGGATTATGAGAAATAAAGTTGTTTCTTCTTCTCTTATTTTTCTTGTCTTATTTCTTGGAATCGGCTCAATAGCTTTTTTTACGTCAGGGCCAAGAGAAAGAGTTATACCGAGAGTTTCTGCTAATCCGATAAAAACTGTCGAGCCAAACATACAAATCATTAGACAGTCTGAACGATCTATCACCTCTTACTGGGGTCTTGGGACATGGATTGATTCCTACGATATTGATCCGACGTATGTGAATACACCAACCGTTACTCCTGAAGATGTGGCCAGCATGGCTGATAGTGGTATTCGAACGATTTACATGCAAGCAGCACGAAGCGATAGTCGAGCTAATTGGCCAATAACTGATC
>CAJXEU010000105.1 GCA_913052525.1 uncultured Actinomycetes bacterium | reverse complement strand
GATTGGCAGTAGATGCATCGTAGCTGAAGGGGCACGCGTAGGTGATGGGGTGGTACTTGGAGCGGGAGCCGTTCTAACAGCCTCCATTCCTGTAATAGACGCAGAAACTGGAGAAGAAGTTAGCCGAGGAGAAATACCATCATGGTGTGTAGCAGTACAAGCTTCCCGTCCAAGAGAATTCTCCGGAGGAGACTTTGGCCTACCCTGCGTACTTATCGTCAGGCACCTATCAGTAGGTGAACGCCACGATAAATCGGCGCTAAATGAAGTTCTGCGCTCCCACGGTGTCACCACCTAGAAGTTCCATGTCTGACTTACTGTCCCTTACTGCAAAACTAGTTGATATCCCTTCTGTAAGTTCAGAAGAGAAAGTAATAGCTGACTATATTGAGTCAGAATTACGCCAAGTCTCTGGGCTACAAATTGATCGAATAGGAGACAACCTTGTAGCGCGCACAAATTTGGGTCACCCTCAACGAGTACTCTTCGCAGGACACACCGACACAGTTCCAGGAAATCAAGGTTCTCGAATCGAAGGAGATACTTTGTGGGGGCTTGGAAGTGCCGACATGAAAAGTGGACTAGCGGTCATGCTGGAACTAGCTCAAACTGTCACTGATCCAAAAATAGATGCCACTTGGGTTTTCTATGTTTGCGAAGAAGTGCAAAGCGACCGTAATGGATTACGTCATCTCTTCCTAGAAGCAGGAGAACTATTAGAAGCCGATGCCGTAGTTCTTGGAGAGCCAACTAATGCAATGATAGAAGCAGGTTGCCAAGGGACGATGCGTTTCGAAGTGCGTTTAAGTGGAGAAAGAGCACATACTGCTAGACCGTGGATGGGAGTAAATGCGATTCACCGTGCAGGGCCGCTTCTTTCTGCGATTGATCAATATGAACGTCGAGAGCCTGAAATTGATGGATGCAAATATTGTGAAGCGCTTCAAGTTGTGAATATCTCAGGTGGGATAGCAGGAAACGTGGTTCCCGATGAAACAGTATTGTTAATCAATCATCGGTATGCACCTGATCGAACTGGCGAAGAGGCAGAAAAGCACGTCAAAGAGGTATTAGAACCTTATCTAAAAGAAGAAGATCAAATAACGTTGATTGATCACGCTCCAGCAGCAGCACCAAATTTAGACCATCCTCTTTTTTCTTCACTGATTGAAAGTAAAGATCTTCCCGTGAAAGCAAAACTAGGTTGGACTGATGTAGCTTTTTTTGCTGAAAGAGGCATTCCGGCTGTGAATTTTGGTCCTGGTGATCCAACACTTGCGCACACGGCGAATGAAAATGTGCGACGGGGACCTATAGAAGAAACGTTTAAAGCATTGGTTGGTTTACTTACATGAAGGTGAAACAACTGTGACGGTTTGCCCAACTCTTGAGACGGAAAGACTGATTCTTCGACCTTTTACTGATGCAGATTTTGAAAACTATTTATCAATGATGGATAGCCCAGAAGTTAGAAAATCCTTGAGAATTTCAGAAGAAGAGGGGAGAGCCGAAGCCTGGTTTGGCCTCGCTGCCGTTACTGGACAATGGCAATTGAGAGGCACAGGAATGTGGGCACTTGAAGAGAAGAATACAAAAAATTTCGTAGGTCGAGCAGGATTACATAATCCTGAACGGCACGACTGGCCTGGGGTGGAAGTTGGGTGGACACTTCACCCGGACTACTGGGGTTTTGGATATGCGACTGAAGCAGGGGAAGAAGCAGTCAGGTATGGATTTCAAGAACTTACACAGGAGCAACTATTCAGTACGATATTGATGGACAATTATCGATCACAAGCAGTGGCTAAAAGGTTGGGTTTCGTATTGAATGAAACCCGAAATTTATCGCATTACCCGGATGAACCTCATGGCATTTGGGTTTTAGGACGTGAGGAGTACGAGCTTAGATTTTCCTAAGCACCGTTACCACACGGCCTTGAATAGTCACATCTGTAGCGGGGTACCGCATTTCAGAGAAAGAAGAATTAGCGGGGGTTAAAACGACTTCGCTGTCTTCTTGTCGAAAGTATTTCACAGTGGCTTCATATTCAACTCCATTTATGAGAGCCGCGACCAAATCCCCGGGATTAGCATCAGTTTGAGACTGCACAACAACATAATCTCCATCAAAAATTCCTGCGTCGATCATTGAGTCACCTTTTACTTTCAACATGAAAAGGTCACCGTTGCCTGTTAGGGCGGCAGGGAGGGGGAGTGATTCTTCAATATTTTCCTGAGCAAGTATTGGTCCACCAGCAGCAATTTGTCCCACCAAAGGTATGTATCGCACTTCTCCTCGTTCTCCAGTAAAACCGGTTGCTGGATCTCGACAAACTTTTATCCCTCGCGGGATTGAAGGGTCGCGTTCGATATATCCCTTGTCTTGAAGTGTGGACATGTGGGAATGAACAGTGGAAGGGGAAGTTAGTCCGACAGCTTCACCAATTTCACGAACTGAAGGAGGGTAACCCCGATCTCTAACTGTGGAGTCAATGAAATCCAAGATTTGTTGTTGTCGGTTTGTGAGATTTTTTTCCATATTTTGCACCAAAACTAATTAAATGTTGTAATCGAACGTATGTTCGATATCATATACCATATGAACGAACACCTGTTCTCCGTACATATGTTTGCCGAACAAATGTTTCATGTCAAGCATTTCTTCAAAACTCTTTGGTTTTCAGAGAAATTTGTCTCTCATTTTTATGAGCAACAAGAAATGTCACACCCATAAGAAAGGATGTATCCATGACAGCAGTAACACATCTACCCATTTCTCAATCCAATTCAATTACTCATTCTTTACCGGTTTCAGCTCAGGTTTATCGTCGACGTCGAATAGGTGTTTCAGCGCTTCTCGCTGTAACTGTTTTTTTTGTCTCTTTATTTGGAGGAGAGTTGCTTGGCAGGGTTACGGGAAAACCTGGATCACCATCAGTAGGTGCAACAAGTGAAACAAGCATTTACGTTGTGGAAGCTGGAGACACACTTTGGGAAATAGCGAGAGTTGTTTCTCCTCCCGGCCGAGATATTCGTATCACAGTTGATGATCTTGCCGCATTAAATGGAGGCTCAAGTGTTGTTCCTGGGCAACGATTAATAGTTCCATTCGGGTAGTAAGAATCAAGAACAGTGCAAATCTTGTTTCAAAAGGTAGTTACAGAACAAGAGTTCATCTTGAGTTGCTAAACCGTTTAATTGAAATTTGTTCGGATGAGACAAAAGAGGACCAGTTAGTATTCCATCATTCTTTCCTCCTATCAAGAGAGGTGAAATTGTTAAGCAGAGCTCGTCTACTAATTGTGCTTCAATCAATTGATGGTTTAAAGAAGGCCCTCCTTCCGCGAGCACTACGCTTACTCCACGATCAAATAGATCTTTTAGAACGCAAGTCAAGTCCACTTGACTCGCACCTGAAGCCACTATCTCTGCTCTACTCTCAAAATCTTCTGATAAATTTTCGTTTCCATTCTTTGTTGTATAAATCAATGGCTTTACGTCTTCTATCTCGCTTTGATCAAACATTGGGATTTTCGGATCTAGATTTCCCGAACCAGAAACCACAGCTAGTCGCGGGCGAGGAGTTTGCCCGCGCTCAACTCGACGTTTCCCAGCCTCGTTTTCAGGAACACGAGGAATCTTGTAATTCTCGGCATGCACAGTGCCGCTGCCTACCAGAATCACATCAGCAAATGAACGCAAAGTTCTCAAAACTTTTTGGTCTGCTGGCCCACCCAACCCACCGGAGGTTCCCGAGATATGTGTAGAACCATCAATGGAAGTGATCATGTTGAGCAGAAGCCAAGGTCGGTCAGTATGAGAGATTCTAATCTGATCATAAAAATCAATAGGATCCAGATTCTTTTCAGACGGGAAAATACGTTTCATAACTCAAACCGTACAGCGTTAAAGCCTGTGGAGAACTACTTCCGATTTCCACAACATTTTCCTATTTCGATCCACAAGGGAATCCTCGTAAAGTGAGACTTACAATCAGCGACGGGAGATTCCGGCATGACGCGTCAAAATACCAAAGTTGGTGTGTTGACGTTAAGGCTCGGAACAGGGCCCCAAATGGAGTCTTACGTACGGTCTTTGACCTGGGTCTTCCGTCGCTGATTTTAATTCAATCTTTAGGGTCCTCAGAAAAGAAAATCAAACGATCTAAGATGAAAAACCCCCGACACATAATAAATTATTTTCAATATGACCAAAAAATTTCTGAGAAGAAAAGGATGAGTAAAAAATGGAGCTAAGGACAAATCGCGGGGTTCTTGGATTTAGAAGGTACTTTACTCAACAGGGTGAATCTCCGTATGAAACTATTGAATGGGAACGTCGAGATGCACGACTGATAGATCACCGAGATGGGTCAGTCGCTTTTGAACAAACCGATATAGAAGTTCCGGTCACTTGGTCGATGAATGCAACCAACATTCTTGCTCAGAAATACTTTAGAGGGACTCTTGACACTCCAGAAAGGGAATTTTCTCTTAAACAGGTGGCTGATCGTGTCACTAACACAATTACTGCATGGGGTGTGGATCAAGGATATTTTGAAGATGATGACGAAGCGGAAGCTTTTTCCGATGAACTTAAATTCCTCATAATCCATCAACGAGCAGCATTTAATTCACCCGTGTGGTTCAACATTGGAGTTGATGGTGTCCCTCAACAAGCTTCAGCATGTTTCATTCTCTCAGTAGAAGATGAGATGAGCTCAATACTCAACTGGTATGTGGAAGAAGGAACCATTTTCAAAGGAGGATCAGGTTCAGGAGTTAACCTCAGCCGGATTCGGTCTTCACTTGAGAAGCTAAAAGGAGGAGGCGACGCTAGCGGTCCTGTGAGTTTCATGAGAGGCGCAGATGCTTCAGCAGGAACGATAAAAAGCGGAGGAAAAACTCGACGAGCAGCCAAGATGGTGATTCTTGATGCAGATCATCCAGATATAGAAGAGTTTATTTGGTGTAAAGCATTAGAAGAGAAGAAGATGAAAGCACTAGAAAATGCTGGATTCGATATGAGTCTAAATGGTGCAGATATTCACTCTGTTCAATTCCAAAATGCCAATAATTCTGTACGAATAACAGATGAATTTATGGAAGCTGTAGATACAGATGGTGAATGGAATTTAACTGCTAGAACAGATGGATCTGTTATGAGGACAGTAAAGGCTCGTGACCTTTTTCAACAAATGTCTCAAGCAGCTTGGGAGTGCGCTGACCCAGGATTACAATTTGACA
>CAJXEU010000104.1 GCA_913052525.1 uncultured Actinomycetes bacterium | reverse complement strand
CAGCTCTAGGGGGTCTTGTTCTTGCTTCACAACTTAATGCCGCCAACCCCAATACAGCTACAGGATTAGAACTACAAGCAGTCGCCGCAATACTTCTAGGAGGAGCAAGCCTTAAAGGCGGAAGAGGTACGATGCAAGGCACCATGCTAGGTCTTTTGATACTCGGTGTTCTCCAAAACGGATTAACACTACTTAGCATTTCATCATTCTGGAGAGATATAGCAACGGGAACAGTACTAATCGCCGCAGTGGGACTAGACCAAGTGAGGCTACGTCTAGGCGGAGCAGAGTGAACGACAAAACTCCAGAATTCAAAACCTTCAAACTAAAGGCCAGCGGGCTAAGAAAAAGTTTTGGAGGAATAGAAGTACTCCATGGTGTAGATATAACTGTCAATGGAGGTGAAGTGCTTGCCCTTTTAGGCGAAAACGGAGCCGGAAAGTCAACAGCTATAAAAATACTTGCAGGCGATTACAGTCGGGATGCCGGAAAAATAGAAATCAACGATCAAGAAGTGCAAATTAGTAATCCACGTGACTCATCAAGTCTTGGTATAAAGGTAATTTACCAAGAATTCTCAGACGCTCCCGATTTAACAGTCGCTGAAAATCTGGTACTCGGTTCTTGGCCAAAAAAATCCTCTGGAATCGTCGACTGGCGAAAAATGCAAACAATGGCAGTAAAAAACCTTCAAACTCTAGGGGTAGACATAGACCCTAAGACCATAGTCGACACTCTTGGAGTGGCTCAAAGACAAGTACTTGAAATAACACGTGCTTTAGCAGGAGAAGCAAAACTTTTGATACTCGATGAACCTACTTCTGCTTTGACGACTGAAGAAAGTGATGCCCTTTTCGAACTGATTCTCAAGCTAAGAGAGCAAGGCGTGGCAATTATTTACATCACCCACCGGTTGGACGAACTGGAGAGAATAGCAGACAGAATTCTAGTTTTTCGCGATGGTGATCTAGTTGCCGAGGGTAATAAAGAAGAGTTCGACCGTAACGACATAGTAACTGCAATGGTGGGTCATGCCCTTGAGGAAAAATCTGAAAAAACCTCTGACAGTAAAGTTTTTGGAACACCTGTTTTAACAATGAAGGACGCTTCGTCTCAAAATCATTTCTCTCAGATAAACCTAGACGTGCATGAGAAAGAAATAGTTTCCCTTTTTGGTCGGATTGGCTGTGGATCATTAGAAATTACAAGCACTATTTTTGGTCTTCAAAAACTAGATAGTGGATCTGTAACTATTAATGACCGGAAAGGTCCTCCAAATTCACCGCGTGATGCTATTGCTAATTATCAAATCGGCTATGTTCCAGTCGATCGAAAAACGCAAGGTTTACTTCCCATACTGACCCTTTCTGAAAATCTCAGCGTTGCTTCATGGCCTTGGCTAACAAAAATCGGTATTCTATCTCGAACTCTGGTTGCAAAAGTTTTTGACAAATGGAGCCCTGTGTTGGATATAAGAGCTAAGAAGGGTGGTTCTCAACTAGTTGAAACTCTTTCTGGTGGAAACCAGCAAAAAGTAATGTTAGGACGCTGGCTAGATAGAAAATCTAAACTTCTAGTTATGGCTGAACCAACGCGTGGGGTTGATGTAGGAGCTAGAGCTGAGATCTATCGAGTTCTAAGAAATTTTGCTAATCAAGGAATGGCTGTTCTTGTCGCCTCATCAGATATAGAGGAAGTCACTCGTATTTCCGACACTATATATGTTCTTTCAAGAGGTGAAGTAGTCTCTAAATACAAAGCAAGTGAAGTTACACAAGCTCAATTAATCCGTGAAGCTGGTGAAGACATTAAAACACCCATCGCGTAAATACCAAACAAATGACTACCAGAGTTCTCGTTGGTCAGTTTCTATTAGAAGCAAACACATTTGCATCTGGTCAAACAGGTCTTTCTGACTTTGAAAAGACAGGTTTATGGATTGGTAAAGATTTAAAACGATCTAAGTTGCCCGAAGAAGACGAACTTTCCGCCGCTTGGGATTTTTTTGAAACAGCTGAGTGGGAAGTTGTGCCATCAATCAGAGCCTGGATGGGTGCTGGGCCTCCAATATCTGAAACTGCCTTTAAAACCATAGTAGAAGAAATACTAGATCGCATAGAGGAAAGTATTTCCTGTATTTTTTTGTCACTCCATGGAGCCTCAGCTGCAAAAAATGAATACGACCCTGAAGGTCACCTGCTAAAAAAAGTTAGACAAAAACTTGGATCTGAAAAACCTATAGCGGTTTCTCTGGATTGTCATGCTGGGATCACACCTCTTATGATAAATAACGCTGACATTATTACTGGTTATCGAACGGTGCCTCACATTGATTTAAGTCGTACCGGTAAGCAGGCTGCTGAGCTTCTTTATCAGACCATGAATAAAGTAATCGAACCAGTTATGTATGCGTCTTACAAACCAATGATTGGACCCGCTCACCGTCAAGACAACAACTATGAACCTTTCGGCTCACTAATGAATATGTGTGAAATAGCCGAAAAGAAAGAAAACGTTCTCTCAGCTGCATTTTTTCCCTCTCACCCATGGAGAGATGTCCCTGAATTATCTTGGAGCTCAGTGGTAGTAGCAGACAAAAACATAAACTTAGCCAAAAAAGAAGCCGAAAACATTACTGATTGCCTCTGGAAATCCAGAAAAGCTTTTACTGAAATAACAGACTTAGAACCAATGAGCGAAACACTGGCTGCAGCTCTGAGTGCCCCACTTCCTGCAGTCATAGCAGATGCAGGCGATAGCCCATCAGGTGGATCATTAGGTGATTCAACCGAATTACTTCGTAGTGCTCTCAAGTGCACCAATCGACATATCTGGATGACGATACTTGATGTCGAAGCTGCACAAACCGCTTCAGACACAAAAGTAAACGAAGAAATAAAAATATCTCTTGGGACAGGAGAGAAAAATTCTTTTAACGAAAAAACTGAAATAATAGCGAAAGTTTTGAGCCATCCTGAAGGCACACTCGAGTACGAGGCATCTTTGGCGAAAGGGAAAAGAGGACACCTAGGCAAATGTGCTTTGTTAGGAATAGAAAACTTAAGAATAATCGTCCATGACCAACCAGTAATGTTAATTGACGCAGCACCATATAAAGCGGCTGGGCTTATACCAGATGATGCTGAGGTGATTCAAGCCAAATCACATACAACTTTTAGATCAGGCTTTCAGAAAATTTCAAAAAGTTTTTTTGTATCTAATACACCCGGCCCGACTCCAATAGATCTAACAAACCTCGATTATGTGAACCGACCTCATCCACTTCATCCATTTGAAATCATCAATGACTGAAATTTATTCAATTACAAAATTACCTTCCGCTTGAACACTAACAACACCTGCTATATCAAATTCAGCATGAATACTATGGGAGCCAGATCGTAGACTGAGATTGGATAGTTCCAAAAGCATTTCCTGCTCGCGACGCACATAAAAGCCAGAAAGAGGTCCTAATTTTTTGATTTCCGTGTCTGTATGACCCTCACCCATACTTGCGTTTTTAAGAAAACCGGAAGAAAGATCAATCTCCTCATGATCAATCTGAATCTTTTTTATACCTGTTATGTACTTCGATTGTGGATGGGGATTATAAAAATGCAAGATTATTCTTTCTTCACCATCTTTATTATGAGTTCTCGTTCCACCAACGATTTCCAGATCCCCCGACTGTAAACGTTCGACAAGACCCTTCAATAACCGCCAGCTATCAGCTTTCGCTCCTCGCTGGAGAGCTCGCACCTCTTCAGCGAGCCTATTTTTTGCATTATCTGCCATAGCAAACCCCCATTCCCTGCTAGCAGTAAATCTGGGATTAGGACCATAAACACCTGTATGAGATGCTTCAGGGTCATCCTCTAAAGCCATCAGGTCAACTAAATCCGGGAAAAACTCCATCATGTAGGAGGTTTCAACTTTGGCCCCGTGATCATGAATGTCCCCATCAAGATCAAAATTCAACTCGTTCCACACTGTCGTAAATGCACGGACTTCTTCAAAGTTTTGATTTATTCGATCAGTCTCTTCTCTGAGTACATAGAGGTGGTCCAATGCTCCATGACCTGAAAAAAGAACAATTGTCTTAAACCCTCCTTTAGCTAGTTGAGTCAAAATTGATCTTATATTTTGTCGAAGTAATTCAAGATCAATAACAATCCCGTGTGGTAGAGGCAGGACTCCCGATGCAAGCCAGAAAGGAGGCAAAACCAAACCACCAGTTACATGTGCCGTCCTATGGCAAAAAGCTTCTGCAATCAGCATGTCAACACCCAAAGGCAGATGCGGTCCGTGATATTCAACGCAGCCGACCGGTAAGAAAACTATGGGTGACTCAGAAAGAACTTTCTCTAGATTATCTGGTTTTGCAAACTCATAAGAAGTGTGCACATAACTCTTTTTCTCTAACGATAGAGAAGAAAAATCTAAATCATTCGGAGAGTCTTGGTCTGTAGTCACGTCATCACCCAGCCACCGTTGACATCTAGACAGACTCCATTGATGAAAGAAGCCTCTTCAGACAGCAAAAAAACCACAGTCGCTGCTGCTTCATCAGCAGTCCCAAGACGACCTACCGGAGTTGCCTCCACTACACGCTTTAACAAAGATTCGTCAGAGAGTGACTGCTCAACAGCCATTGGTGTCGCAATTGCTCCAGGTGCTACAGCATTAGTAGTTATGCCATAAGGTCCTAAATTTCTGGCGAAATTCTTTGTTATCGCTATCAATCCAGCTTTAGTCGCTGCATATATACAAGATTGTGAAATACCGCCAGTACGAGCGCCAACGCTGGACATGTTTACGATTCGACCCCATTTTCGCTCTTTCATTCCCTTTGAAACTGCTACAGAAAGTACAAAGGGTGCCCGTAGATTTATCGAAACTATCTCATCAAACTCATGATCTGATACGTTGTCTAACTCATTCTCAATCAAAAGCGCAGCATTATTAACTAGTACATCTACTTCGCCTACTTCATCAATCAGTCTCCGACATTCTTTAGAATCCGAAAGGTCAAACCTAAGTGGAATGAAAACTTCTTCGCCATATCCATCAATTGGAGTACTTTGTTCCTTTATATCAACTCCAAAAACCTTGAATCCTTTGTTAAGAAGATTTCTGACGACAGCAAGACCGATTCCCTGAGCGCTACCAGTAACTAAAGCGACACGCATAAAATAACACCTACCTACCTATCTATCTATCTATCTATCTATCTATCTATCTATCTATCTATCTATCTATCTA
>CAJXEU010000103.1 GCA_913052525.1 uncultured Actinomycetes bacterium | reverse complement strand
CTATTACATGTGCTTGCGCCGAAGTAGGGCAAGGATTCGTTACGTTAGCGCAACAAATTACTCGAGAAGTTCTTGGCGTAGAAGAGGTCATTTTGGCTCCTGCCGCTACTGAGACTGTAGGTTCAGCCGGATCCACTTCGGCTAGCCGTCAAACATGGATGTCTGGTGGTGCAGTTCAAAAAGCTTGCGAGGAGGTACGAGTTCAACTACTGAAAAGGCTGGCTGAAGAACATGAAATAGATACTGAGAATCTTGTTCTTGTAGAAGGACAAGTGCTCTCATTAACTGGAGACTTTTCAATAGAGTTAAAAGTTGCCACAGCGGAACCTTTAGAAGCCAGAGTTGAATATAGGCATGCTCCAACGTTTCCATTAGATGAAAATGGGCAAGGAGATGCACACGTATCATTTGCATTCTCTGCTCATCGGGCAGTAGTGGATGTTGATCCAGAGCTTGGTTTAGTGAAAGTAGTGGAATTAGTTACATCACAAGATGTGGGCCGGTTACTTAACCCTTTGCAAGCAGTTGGGCAACTTGAAGGTGGAGCAGCACAAGGTTTAGGACTAGCAGTCATGGAAGAAGTTCTGGTAACTGAAGGTAATATTCGAAATGCGTCATTTACTGATTATCTAATTCCTACATCTTTAGACATGCCTCCAGTTGAAATAGCAGCGCTTATTGAGCAGTCTGAACCTGGAGCACCATTCGGAGCTAAAGGCATTGGAGAGCCCCCATCGATATCTTCAACTGCTGCAGTTGTAGCAGCTATACGTGCAGCGACTGATCTTGAGTTAGCGCGTGTCCCAGTACGCTTTACCGACATAGTTTCAGTAGAAGAGTCTTCGTGATGGATTTTCAATCTATTCGCATCAATGGAGATCGCCTAATGCAACGTATTGAGGATCTGGCGACTATTGGACCACATGAAGACACTGGATCCTGCCGTCTAGCTCTTACAGATGAAGATCGAGACGGCCGTGATTTAGTTGTTACTTGGATGAAAGATCTTGGTTTAGAAATAACAATTGATGGTATCGGAAACGTTATTGCTACTCGGCCTGGGAAAATGGAAGGGCCACCAACTCTTACCGGCAGTCATATAGACACAGTGGCCACGGGAGGCCGGTATGACGGTAATCTTGGGGTTCTTGCAGGAATTGAGCTAATTGAAACGCTTATAGAGAATGATATAACTACTCGTTACCCTGTTGGAGTGGCTTTTTTCACTGATGAAGAAGGCGCTAGGTTCCCTCCAGACATGCTGGGAAGTTTGGTATATGTCGGAGGCCTAGCACTTGAACAAGCCTTAGAAGTAGAGGGTATCGACGGAGCAATACTAGGAGAAGAACTTGACCGTATCGGATACCGAGGATCGGCTCCGTGTCCAGGAATACCTCCGCGGGCGTTCGTTGAGTTGCATATAGAACAAGGACCGCTCCTAGAGACCGAGGAAACGACAATCGGGATCGTTACAGGAGTACAAGGAATTTCATGGACAGAATATTCCATCACAGGTCAATCCAATCACGCCGGAACTACTCCTATGCATTTACGGCATGATGCAGGATATGTTGCAGCACGAATAACGACAGAAGCCCGAGAAATTGCTAAACGCATGGGCGGCCGACAGGTGGCAACTGTGGGCAGAATGCAATTTCATCCAGATCTAATCAATGTCGTTGCAAGAGAAGCACGATTAACAGTAGATCTCCGTAATACAGACGAGGCACTATTATTAGAAGCAGAGAACCAAATGGAGACATGTATTAGATCTTTAGAAGAGTCTGAAGGTGTAGTTATTAACTCTCGCTCGCTTGCCCGCTTTGAACCCGTGGTGTTTGACTCAAGAGTGATCAACATAGTCTCTGAGACCTCCTCTCAATTAAATTTTTCTTCAATGCAGATGCCTTCCGGAGCAGGACACGATGCTCAGATGCTTGCAAGAGTATGTCCAACTGGAATGATATTTGTACCTAGTCGAGATGGAATTAGTCATAATCCTTCCGAACATACAGACCGTGATGATTTGATAGCAGGAGCCAATACTTTATTGCAATCAATATTGACTCTTGATGCTAAAGACTTATCTGGAGTTGAACAGTGAGCCGCACAGTAACTGTAGGAGCAGCGCAAACCGGCCCAATACAAGAAAAGGACTCTCGCATTGAAGTGGTTGAGAGGCTTATCAATTTACTCCGGCAAGGGAGTCAAGCAGGTTGCGACTTAGTGGTCTTTCCTGAACTAGCTCTAACAACTTTTTTCCCTAGATGGTACGTAGAAGATAAGAAAGAGTTTGACCATTATTTTGAGAAAGAAATGCCTAGCCCGGAAACCCAGCCTCTTTTTGATGAAGCAAAAAAACTAGGAATTGGATTTCATCTTGGTTATGCAGAACTCACACCCAATGGAGAACACTTCAATACCTCTGTACTCGTTGACAAAACCGGCCATGTCATAGCCCATTATCGAAAAGTTCATCTTCCAGGACATGAAGAGCATGAACCATGGCGGGCATTTCAACATCTAGAACGTTATTACTTTGATCCAGGTCCAGGTTTTGAGGTGCATGGAGCGTTTGGGGGAATCATGGGTATGGCGATCTGCAATGATCGACGCTGGCCAGAAACTTATCGAGTTCTGAGCTTACAAGGCTGCGAAATGGCTCTTATCGGCTATAACACACCAATACATTATGCCCCAGATCCAAATCAAGATCGTCTCCAAGGATTTCATAATCATTTAGTTCTGCAAGCAGGTGCCTATCAGAACGGTATGTGGGTGGTAGGGGTCGCTAAAGCAGGAGAAGAAGAAGGATGCGATCTTTTAGGAGAAAGTGCAATTATTGCACCTTCTGGTGAAATAAAAGCTCTTTGTTCCACGGTTGATGATGAATTAATTGTCGCTGAATGTGATCTTGACTTATGCGCCGACTACAAAGAAACCCTTTTCAATTTTTCTCGATACCGCCGCCCAGAGATTTACACACGTATCACCAGTCAAACTGGGGTCGAAATTCCAGAAGCAATGAAGGAAAATTAGTTTACGATGACCACATTCACTCTAAATGGGGACTTAGTCACAGTTAAAGGGGAGCATCCGCATCTTCTGTCAGCGCTAAGAGAAGAACTTAGCGTTCTTTCTCCTAAAGATGGGTGTTCGCCATCAGGGCAATGCGGCTGTTGCACAGTTCTTATTGATGGAAAAGCCAGAGTCGCATGTCAAATGTCTATGGAGCGCATTGAGAATACTTCTGTATTGACACTAGAAGGCATAGAAGAAGAAGAAAGAGAACGATATGCATCAGCATTCGCAGCTCACGGCGCACTCCAATGCGGATTTTGTATACCTGGCATTGTGGTTCGCGCTAAGGCTTTAGTTGATAAAAAAGCTGAGAGTGTCAGTCGAAAAGACTTGGAACGCCACCTTGGTGCCCACTTATGTAGATGCACCGGATACACAAAAATCCTAGAAGCAGTCGAATCTATTGCTGCGAATGAAACCCCGAAAGAAACTCCAGTTGGTGGTATTGGAAGCCGTAATCGAAAATACGAAGCCGAAAAACTTGCATTAGGAGATCGCCCTTATATCGATGATTTAAGACCCGAAGGACTTCTACATGGAGCGGTGCATCTTGCAAGTCATGCAAGAGCTGAAGTTGTGAAAATCGATACAACTGAAGCAGAAAAAATAGAAGGAGTTCACCGAGTCTTCACTGCATCAGATGTACCGGGAGAACTTCGGGTAGGCATAATCCACACTGATTGGCCAATCTTTATACCTGAAGGTGGTCGAACTTCATATTTAGGCGATGTCCTGGCTTTTGTTGTAGCAGAAGATAGAGAAACAGCACGCCAGGCCGCATCTCTAGTAAAAATTGAATACAACCCACTAACAGTTTTCAATGATCCCGTTATTGCGGCAGCTTCCGATGAAAACGCTGTTTGGGAACTTGACGGAAATATATTGTCAGTCTCCACTTACAAAAGAGGCGACGTTGAAGAGGCAATAGCATCAGCAGAATACGTAGTAGAGGAAGTGTTTCAAACTCAACGTATTGAGCACGCATTTCTAGAACCAGAGTCAACTTTGGCAGCCCCGAATGGAAACGAAAAACTCTATGTTTGGTCAGGAGGCCAAGGAATTTGGGATGACCGTAATCAAATAGCTTCGGTACTAAATATTGAAGCGAAAGATATAACTGTTGAACTTGTCTCAAATGGGGGAGCATTTGGCGGCAAAGAAGATATGTCAAATCAAGCACAAACAGCATTGGCAGCATGGGTTCTGAAAGCCCCTGTTAGGTGCACACTTTCTCGTGAAGAATCCTTTCTGATGCATGCAAAACGCCACCCAATAAGGATGTCATTTAAGGCAGGATGCGACAGGGAAGGACGGTTACAAGGACTTCGGGTCAGAATGATCGGTGATTCAGGGCCCTACGCTTCGGTCGGAATGAAAGTATTAGAGCGAGCAGCAGGACATGCAAGCGGCCCTTACGTAGTCCCAAATATTGATGTTGAAGCAACTGCAGTTCGTACAAATAATCCTGTCTGTGGTGCTTTTCGCGGTTTCGGAGCTAATCAAGCACAGTTCGCCATGGAAGGTGTCATAGATCGACTGGCCGAAAAAGTAGGAATTAGCGGATGGGAAATGCGCAACCTGAATGTGATCAGCCCAGGCGTAGTTTGGGGGCCTGGCCAGATAATGGACGATGGTTGCTTAGGGGCCCAAGCTTGCTTAGACGAAGTTAAAGAACCTTATGAACAAGCGATCGCAAACGGTAAAGCAGTAGGAATTGGACTAGGTTTGAAAAATTCTGGACTTGGAAATGGATTCAAAGAAATAGCACAAGCAGTCGTTCACTTCCGAACTGATGGACAAGTTGAAGTCCGACATTGTTGGACAGAAATGGGTCAAGGTATCCATACTGTGGCTCAACAAGTCGCTGTAGAAGAACTCAAGATAGATCCCTCACGTATTGAAGTGATTGTTGATACCACAAGAGAAATGGGACCTGGACAAACTACAGGAAGTCGCGGAACACTAATGGGTGCTGGAGCAGTAGCGGACGCATGCCAGATGGCTCTTAAAGATGGATGCAAAGAAGGGGTTGATTACCTCGGTGAATACCGGATTGATTGGACCAACTCTCTCAATGATGGAGTTGAAAATCCTATTATTCATTCAACATTTGGATATGCCGCACAAGTCGTTGTCATAGATCCAGATACAGGAGAAGTGGAAGAAGTAGTAGCGGCACATGACGTCGGGAGAGCAGTTAATCCAGTGCTATGTGAGGGTCAAGTTCAAGGAGCAGTGCATATGGGTCTTGGCTACGCATTAACTGAAGGATTTCCCGTTGATGAGAATTCGTATCCAGTAAACAACACGCTTCGTAAGT
>CAJXEU010000102.1 GCA_913052525.1 uncultured Actinomycetes bacterium | reverse complement strand
CCGTGACGACCAATGGGAAGCCCAAGTTTTACGTTGTGCGAGAAGAGTAGAAGGACTCGGCCTTCCACATGAGAAAAAAGGAGTGGTTGACCTTTACGACGTCAGCGATGATTGGATACCTATCTATGACCGAACGGACCTTGATGGTTTCTATGTGGCTATCGGTACAAGCGGGAATCAATACAAAAATGCAGGTGTAGCTGGGCA
The DNA here is from genome assembly GCA_913052525.1 of uncultured Actinomycetes bacterium. Classification (GTDB taxonomy): domain Bacteria; phylum Actinomycetota; class Acidimicrobiia; order Acidimicrobiales; family MedAcidi-G1; genus MedAcidi-G2B. Next base: position 5,197 of record CAJXEU010000102.1, on the reverse strand, counting down.
CTGCATGGCGGAACTTATTACTGCAGTTGAAGCAGGTCATGATCACGATTCTGAGCCGATAAAAGTTAACGGCCGTTACACCGGGTTAGAGATGGACCTTGGTTTCTATTCCAGAAATCGAGAAATTAACCCTAATTCATCGTTTTCTGTGAATGGCTGAATTAGTAGAACTCTGTGAGACTTAAAGACCAGGGTGTTAAATTCTCATAACCAGTTTCAGTAATCAAAACCTGATCTTCTAACTTGACCCCTTCGCCGCCGGCATAGGGGCCTACATAGGATTCGACTGTCATTACCATCCCTGGTTCGAGGACACCGTCATAGCCGTGACTATCCCAACTTGCGGGGAAACCAATGCTTGGCCATTCATCACATTGACCCACCCCATGGAAAAGGCAACTGTAATGGCGGTAATCATCTACAGAGGGAAACCAGGCCTTGTGGGTTAACTCATGAAATGAGCGTCCAGGGGTAAGTAACTCTATGTTTCTTGTCATTTGTTCAAGAGCCAGTCCATGTGTGTGTTTTTGTGCAGCGTTTGGTTTTGAATCACCACAAATCCATGTCCGAGAAATATCAGTCATCATCCCGTAAGAGCCAACGAGGTCTGTGTCAAAGCCAACTAAATCACCATCTTGAATGACATAACTTGAACATTCTTGAAACCATGGGTTTGTTCTCGGACCTGCTGAAAGTAAACGACACTCCATCCACTCGCCACCACGTGCAAGCATTTCAGCCCAAAGTACTCCCCATACTTGTTGTTCAGAAATTCCAGGAGTGATGGCTTCAAATAGTTTTTGACAGGAGATACGAGTCGCCTCAATTGCACATCTCATTGCTAAAAGCTCATCTTTACCTTTTACCGCTCGAGCTCTTTCCATGATCTGCATTCCATTAGTGAGAGTTAGGCCAGTGGCTTCTAACGCTGTTGCTCCCTGTGGAGGAATCACATCAACAGCTAAACGAGTGTTCCCTCCTCCGTGCTCTTTGATGAGAGCGTGTATTTCCTTTGCCATTTTTTCTGCTTGTTCGTTTGCGCGATCTCCAGCTAAAAAATAGGTAAAAGAGGTATTGGGGCGCACTTCCGACACATGAGGGTTATGACCAGAAAGGAAATCACAGTCGCTAAATTCCCAAAGGACCATAGGACCATCAGCAGCAACAAATGCCCATCTTGCCTGATTATGAGTTACCCATAGTTGCATATTCGGAGAATCAGTGGCATACATCAGATTTAACGGATCAAAAAGTAAAGCGCCAGCAACATCGTTTTTAACTAATTGTTCTCTAATCCGATTCACTCGGTAATTTCGCATTTCTTCAAGATCAGGCAGAGATAAACCTGCCGCAGCCCACTCGGTCAAGGCGGGCTCTCCAGGACCCATCACGATTCTATGGCCGCTTGAAAGAGCGGCTTGAACTAGTGGGTCCTTTGCTAACTGACGCATTTTCTCTTGAGCGCTCATCAAACTCTCAACTTCTCATTTTTGATCCCGAAGGATCGAAGAGCGGTTCGTCTAATGGGGTAGCGAGACGCTTCTTACCGAGAATTTCAATTTCAAATGTTCCTTCTGTATTTACCGGGACGTAACCAAGCGCACATGATGCTTGCGACCAGTGTGCGTAACCTCCAGAAGTAACCCATCCGACAACTTCACCGTTAACCCAGATCGGCTCATCGCCGACTGCATCAGCATCTTCAGTATCGATGGTAAAAGCAGTCAACTTACGCTCAACACCTTTTTCTTTAGCGGCTAAAGCTGCTTCCCGGCCAATAAAGTCTCCTTTGTCTAATTTTACAAAATGCTCTAAGCCTGCTTCCCACGGGTTATAGATAGGTCGGTATTCAGTAGCCCAACCTCCAAAGTTTTTATCAAAACGTAAAGAGTTCAGAGCATGTAGTCCAAATAGTTTCATTCCGTGTGGCTCTCCAGCTTGAACTAGTAAGTCGAAAAGAGACGCTTGCAAAGAAGCTGGTACCCAAAACTCATAACCGAGATCTCCACTAAACGAGATACGCCCAACTATGGCGGGGACCATACCAACGTTCATTGGTCTAATATCTAAAAATCGGAATGCCTCATTTGAAACATCTTCTTCAACCAACGAAGCTAAGACATCTCTAGCAAGTGGCCCGGCAATAGAAAGTCCAGTCATTTCATGACTTAGAACTCGGTAGGAAACAGATCCGTCACTGGGTAAATGACTTGTGAACCATCGGTGGTGATACCCTTCTGCTACACCTGACCCGAAGATGAGAAAACGTTCTTCTTCAGTAAACGGGTCGGCCAAAGTTGCGATAGTGAAATCTCCTATCAGCATGCCCTTCTCGTTGAGCATGGGGGCGAGAGTAAGTCGTCCTGCAGAAGGAACTTTGTTAGTGACGAGTTTTTCTAAAAACTCTCTTGCTCCTGATCCGGAAAACTCATGCTTTGCGAATCCTGTTGTTTCCATCAGCCCTACTTTTTCTCTGACGGCACGAACCTCTTCTCCAACGAGACCAAAAGCATTCGAACGCTTAAAAGTGACATCTTCAATTGGTTCCTTTCCTTTTTCTTGGAACCACAATGCGTTCTCAAGCCCATAACTTGCTCCCCAGACGGCATTTGCCTCTGTTAAGCGTTCATGAATGGGAGAGGTATACAACGGACGTCCTGCGGGTAGTTCTTCATTAGGAAACGAAATTTGGAACCGTCGACTGTAATTCTCCATAACTTTCGCTTGTGTGTAGCCCGGGGTAGTCCAGTCGCCATAACGAGCTACATCCATGCCCCAAATATCAAAACCTGGGTCCCCTGTAGTCATCCAATTTGCCATAGCTAAACCAACACCGCCGCCTTGGCTTAGACCTGCCATGACGCCACAAGCCACCCAATGCCCTTTTTGGCCACGTATAGGTCCAATTAGTGGATTTCCGTCCGGAGCGAACGTAAATGGACCGTTTATTACTTGCTTAATTCCGACCTCATTGAAAATTGGGAAATGAGCGAAACTTACTTCGAATGAAGGAGTAAGTCGGTCTAAGTCAGGAGCAAGGAGTTGGGAGCCGAAATCCCATGGCGTTTCTTTAGTAGACCAGGGGACACATGCTTGTTCGTAGGTTCCAAGTAAAAGGCCACCGCCCTCAGCGCGTAGATAGATTTCGCCACCAAAATCTACGGCGCCAAAACCGAATCCTCCTGTTGCTTCAAGCCAGGGTTTGATTTCAGGTATCTCCTCCGTAAGTAAGTACATGTGTTCCATCGCCAGAATTGGTAACTCAATTCCGCACATGCGTCCAACTTCACGGGCCCAAAGACCTCCACAGTTGACAATGTGTTCAGTGTTTATTGTTCCTTGTTCAGTAACTACATCCCAGGTGCCATCATTTTTTTGAATTAGGTCGTGAGCCCACGTATTTCTATAAACCTCTGCTCCAGCCATTCGTGCTGCAGCAGCATATGCATTAGTAACACCTGATGGATCTACGTGACCGCCGACTGGGTCCCACATGGCTCCGGCGAAATGTTTCTCTTCAAGAATTGGAAGCATCTCTTTAGCCTCAGCGACAGAAATCATTTCAGTTTCCATAGACAGATATTGTCCACGCGCATGTATCATGCGCAGCCAATCCAATCGTTCTTGAGTGTCTGCCAACATCAATTCACCAGTTTGGTGAATACCGCAGCTCACACCTGATATTTCTTCTATATCTTTATAAAGTTGTACGGTGTATCGCTGCAAAGCAGCAATATTTGGATCACCGTTGAGTGTGAGCATGCCTCCAGCAGCATGCCAGGTTGATCCGGCGGTTAGTTCTTTGCGTTCTACTAAAACTACGTCAGTCCAACCTGCCTTGGTTAAGTGGTAAAGAATGCTTGCGCCGACTACGCCACCTCCAATGACCACAACTTGCGTGCTGGTTTTCATTATTTTCTCCTAGGTAAATTCAGTAATCGGTTTCTACGCCGCCCTCAGCGACTCGACGCTCTAGAAAGTCATCAAGTTCTTCTCGAGTTTCTTCACGCATTTCTGGTTCCTGATGAGCGTCAATGATTTGGTGCGCCAACTTTTCTGCTCGATCGAAAGCATCAACGCGTCCGGATTCATCCCAACTTTCAAAGTTTCTCCAATCAGAAACCATTGGCTGAAAATGCTCAGTGCTGTACCGGTCTTGCGTGTGTTGCGACCCAAAAAAATGTCCAGCCGGGCCGACTTCAGCGATAGCTTCAACAGCCAGACTGGCATCATCAATGGTGATCGGTTTAAGCATGGCGGCAACCATGTTGAGAATGTCGGCGTCGATGACTACTTTTTCGTACGATGTCAGCAGCCCGCCTTCAAGCCAGCCTGCGGCATGCATCATCAAGTTCACTCCACCCATAACTGCTCCCCAAATTGAGATGACGCTTTCATAAGCGGACTGAGGGTCAGTGCTGTTTGAAGCATTCACATTTGAAGATCTATATGGCACGCCGTATCTTCTTGCGAGTTGTCCACCTATGAGACAAGCTTGCCAATATTCTGGGGTTCCGAAAGCTGGCGCTCCAGAACGCATGTCAACATTTGAAGTAAAACCACCATAAATTACTGGTGCTCCTGACCGAACTACTTGTGTATAAGCAATGCCGGCAAGTGCTTCAGCATTTTGCAGAACAAGCGCACCGGCAACAGTTACTGGGGCCATTGCTCCAGCCAAAGTAAAGGGAGTAATAACTATGCACTGGTTGCGTGCAGACATTTCTTGGATTCCGTGAAGCATTACAGTGTCGTAACGCAATGGGGTGCTGGCGTTGATTACAGAAGAAATTGATGGTTGGGTGTCAAAAAGTTCTTCATTGACACCTCGGGCGATGCGGGTCATCTCCATAGCATCAATATTGCGTTGTCTGCTCAAACTGTAAACGAAAGGAATTTTGTCCGAGAGAGTTAAAGAATCATGAGTTGCATATAAATGCCTTACAGAAGGATGCAAATCCATTGGTTCAACGGGGTAACCGCCGGAGGCATGAATGATGTTTAGAACTTGTCCCATTTTAAGGAGATTGCGGTAATCCTCACGATTTCCATCTCGACGGTCTTTACCTAAGCCAGTAACAAACGGGGGACTAGCCACCAGGGTGTTGGTGATCAAATCCCCACCAATGATCACATCACGTTCTGGTCTCAAACCATGCATCACAAATTTTTCAGGAGCAGTTGAAACAAGAGCCAT
>CAJXEU010000101.1 GCA_913052525.1 uncultured Actinomycetes bacterium | reverse complement strand
CGAGCCCTTCTACTCTTCTCGCACAACGTAAAACTTGGGCTTCCCATTGGTCGTCACGGATTTCTTGATCAAAATCATCAGGATCTACCCATTCTTTAACATCACATTCTGGGTCTTCACTACCAATCAAAATATTGTTACCGACCGCGGGACGAAAATAAACTGCTGCGTCTCCATCTGAAATATGCAAACCATCTGCTTCAAAATCGAAACCTTCAGGAGAGGGCACATGATGAACTTCGTGACGTAACGCCTTGGTTGTTATGTTCATGGTTCCTGTAAGTCCTGCCAAATCATTGATGAGGTAAGAATGAGGGCCAGCTACATTAATAACTACTGGAGATTCAATTTCTGTTCCGTCTTCCAAACCCACTCCAGTGGTTTGATTATCTGCACGGTTTACGGCTACGACTGTTTGTCCAAATCGGAATTCAGCTCCGCAAGCTTCTGCTGCTCGCTGCAAATTGTGTGATGAAAGTTGTGGGTCACTTACATAACCTGACTCAGGAGTAAACAAGGCCCCTTCTATATTGTCTATTGGATCAGCCCAAAAAGACTCATCCTCGGGCCTACTAGGTGGGCCAAGTACACCATGATCTAATATCGGTAAACGCTCTGAAAGCCGATTTAAATCCCAATGCTCATGCGGGATATTGAGTTCTTCCAACAGAGGCGTGACTTTCTGATGGTGCCCATCTGGAGCTTTAATGAGAGCTGTTCCGGTTTGTCTAAATCCAATAAGTCCTGATTCATCTACTTCCGATCCGCCTAGATAGTTCTCCCAATCAGTCCAATAGTGCATTCCTTCATAAGACATAGCTACGCCTTGATAAGTGGAATAGCTGAATCGAACAATCGCACATGAATTTGATGTAGATCCATATCCAGCTACCGGCAGTTTGTCGATATTGCAGGTTTTCCATCCTCGTTGAGCTAGTTCATAAGCCACGGCGGAACCAATTACTCCTGCTCCGATAATTACAGCGTCATATTGATTTTCTGAACTCATTAAAATTTCTCCGTAGTGCTAGCGGCCTATAAATTTAGCAGGACGTTTTTCTGCCCATGCCAGCCCTGCTTCACGAACGTCTTCAGTTGAAAAATTGCTTGCCTGTGCGGAACCCTCAGCTTCTAAAGCCTGACTCATTGATGAAGTTGTTCCATTGTTTAAAAGAGCCTTACTAAGCGACAAAGACAGAGGAGGTCCCGCTGCTGTTCTTTCAACAATGTCATCTACATAGGCGTCTAACTCAGCATCAGGTATAACACGATTAACTAGTCCGATACGATCAGCTTCAACTGCATCAATTACTTCTGCAAGGAACACAAGTTCTTTTGCTCGATGAAGCCCTACGCGCCTCGGCAAAAGCCATGATCCGCCAAAATCAATTGAAAGCCCCCTACGGGCAAAAACTTCCGAAAATCTCGCATTATTTGACGCATATATAAGGTCGCACCCTAAAGCGAGATTTAGTCCTGCTCCTGCAGCTACGCCTCTTACTTTTGCTATCACTGGATGCTGTATGTCATAAAGAGCTAACGCTGATTCTTTGATTCGGCGAAGATTACGAAGTGGTATCGTCGTTGAAGCCGCAATGGCTTCATTCCTTTTACCTCCAACATCTGCTCCGGAACAGAAATTTCCTCCTTCGCCGGTTACCACAACAGCGCGAATTGAAATGTCTTCATTAATTTCGCGACATGCTTTTCCAAAGTCAGCAAACATCGCAGCCGTCATTGCATTCATAACTTCAGGGCGATGAATCGTGATTGTGACTATGTCAGATGCACGAGTGATTCGTAGTTCTTCTGTTCCGCCATCAAGGGGAACTTTTTTAGTTTCTTCCATATATGGAAGATAACCGCTTAAAGAGAAGTAGTACCAAGCGGCACTACTTTAGCTTTCTGCCAAAGCCGCTTGATCTGCTTCTTCTTCAGCAGAACTATTCCCAGCTTCTAATGCGTCAGAGTCGTCATAGTCCATTTCCCGTCTGAACTCATCTAAGAGTTTCTTTGACGATGAAAATACAATGTAGCCAGCGACTAGCACTAAGAAAGCTCCGTTACCTGTAACAATGAGGGTTTCTGAGACTCGAAGAAGACTAGCGATCCAAACGAGTCCGATAAGACTCACCCCTAGTCCCACTCCGGCAGCAAGCGTGCTCCACCGCCATCGATAGTGTTCTTCTTTTCGTAGAAGCCCAGCAGCAGGAATAACGAAAAGTGCGGCTACTGCTATCCCAATGATTGAAAGATAGCCAAGTCCGCCACCCTCTTCGGTGTAACCATCATGAATTACCTTGTTAGATAGTCGTGCATCATTAAAAATAGACCCGATTGCTAATGTGTTTAGCGGACAAGTCGACGCGTCGGCATCACATTCTGCTTTTAGAGCCGCTACTTCTTCTTCTTGAGCTGGTGTTAGCTGTCCTGATCCTCGCTCATCAAACGTCCACCCAGCAATTGAACCTATATAAATAAATAAGACAGCAGTAACTACTGTAATGATGCGGCTCCAACTAACTGTAAGTGGTAGCGGTCGAAGAGCAGAATAAGGAGCTGTCCATAGCGCATATATTGAGCCGAGGACTGCAACAATGCTAGAAGCTAAAGCAAGATAGATGCCTATCCCATGACTGTATGACACTGTTCCTTGAGCAGTATTAACCAAAAGATAAGTTAAAGAAACAATAAGCATCGCTACCGAACCTACGACCACCCCATCAGGAGAGAACCATCGGTTACCAGAGCCAGCTTTTCTAAAAGAAGTAGCTACTGCAAGTATGAGGAAAAAGCTAAGCCCGAAGACCACATACCCTGCCCAAGATCCACCAGATGCTTGTAACCCGGTGAAGGACTGGCCAGTAAGGTCTAAGTCTGTGTTTCGAGAGTGGCCGCTGAGAAGGCCAGAATCTTTACCCCAAGTCAGGAAAGTAGAAACGAAAGCAACAACTCCCGCAACTCCAGCGGCGGCATAACCGATGCGCTCCTGTTGAGTGAGTTCTTTATGTTCTTCTTTTTTCTTCTCATTAGTTTTCTTCGCTGCTGAAGCTTCAGCTTCTTTAAGTAGCTCTTCAGGATTTGATCGAGTGGCCCAGGCCTTCCTTATTCGAGCGTACAAATTACCCGTGTCAGAATCTTCAGGTTGTGATAAGCGGTCAAGAACTACAGCAACAATGAACAACGCCAAACCTGATGAAGCTGCTTGAGAAACTGAGAGGTTTTGTACTGACTTGTATACCAAACGTCCAAGGCCGCCTGCTCCCATAATTGCGGCAATACCGAGCATCGAGATTGAGAGGAGAAGGGTCTGGTTAAGTCCTGTCATAAGAGCGGGGCGAGCTAATGGCAACTGAACATCTGTAAGAACACGCATTTCTGTTGCTCCATAGGCGCGACTGGCCTCTACTACGTCTTCGGGTACTTGCCGGATACCTAAATTTGTTAGGCGAATCAACGGCGGTATAGCAAAGATCATCGTAACCATGGTTGCTGGTACGACTCCGATGCTGAAGAAGAAGATAATTGGAAGCATGTAGACAAAAGCGTGCACTACTTGCATAGCGTCAAGGATCGGCCGGACTGCATTCCATGCGGAATCAACTCGTCCACAGAGAATCCCTAGCGGAATGCCTATTAATGCACATAGAACTACAGCTACGAGGACCATGCCGATTGTTCGGATTGACTCAATCCAATAATCAGCACCCAAAAGACCGCAAAGTCCAAGTGCTAAACCGGCTGTAACTCCTACGCTTACTGATCGGACTAGACATCCGATAATGAAGATAATGAGTACGGCACCCCACCAGGGAAGCCATTCAATTAAGAAATTATCTACAAAGTTTCTGAGCAGGAACTCAAATGGCCATTTAATAGCATCAAGGAGCCAAGCAAGATTCGCATCAATCCAATCCACCATCTGGTCGATCCATGCCCCAAATGGTACTTCCCACTGGTCAAGTATTGCGTTGTCCTGTATACCTATTTTGTCTTCGGCCTCAGTAGCCCAATTCAAGATGCGACTCATAGGAACACCTCCCGCTCGAACCCATCAATTAACTGCTCTACACGTCCCATTTCTTCCATAATCTCTCTGGGTTCCAGCTCACCAACTAATCGTCCTCCTTCATCTACTACAGCTATTGGAAGTCCTCTTCCGGCAGCCGCATAATTATCGTTAAGGCGATCAGTTGCTGTTGTTGTTTCATAGTCTGTGCGAAGGACACTGCCTAAATCTGTTGTTCCATGAGCGAGAGCAGTACCTGCGTCTTCTTTTGTGACTAAACCAGTTGGGCGGCCTTCTGCATCACAGCAAAAACCTCCCCCCCTGTTTTCTAGACGGTCTAAGGCGGCTGAAAGCGTAGAGTTGGCTTCAATAACGACAGCATCCTGCATAACTTCATCTACAGTTATTACTCGTCCTTGATCCACATCTTGAACGAATTCAGCGACATACCCATTTGCTGGTTCTGTGAGAATCTCTTCGGGTGTGCCGATTTGAATAATGCGACCATCACGCAGAATGCACACACGATTTCCAATTCTTAACGCCTCATTTAAGTCATGGGTGATGAAAAGAATTGTTTTATGTAATTGATTCTGAATGTCCATAAGTTCATCTTGCATTTGGCGGCGGATAAGGGGATCCAAAGCGCTAAATGCCTCATCCATTAGGAGAATCGGGGGGTCACTACATAGTGCTCGAGCAAGTCCTACTCGCTGTTGCATACCTCCGGATAATTCGCTTGGCATGTTGTAGGCATAAGATTCAAGTCCGACCATTGAGAGAGCGCGGATCGCTGCTTCCTCTCTTTCCGAGTTAGACACTCCTTGGACTTTTAATCCATAACTGGTGTTATCAATAACATTTCGGTGGGGGAAAAGTGCGAAATGCTGAAAAACCATTCCAGTTTCTTGACGGAACGCTTGTAATTCTTTTCCATCTAACTCCTGGACATTCACTCCATCCACCATGACGCGGCCGGATGTTGTGTCATGAAGTTTATTTACGGTACGAATAGCTGTTGATTTACCTGAACCCGACAAGCCCATTACTACAAATATTTCGCCCTTATTGACCGAGAAAGAAATGTCATCTAGGCCTACAACGTGACCAGTAAGTCTTTGTACATCGTCTTTAGGCACTCCGTCTTTAACTAAGTCAAATGCACGCCCTCGAGGATCTGGTCCAAAAATCTTATAGACACTCTCCAGTGAGATAATTGGTTCACCAAAATCTGTCATCAGTCCCCCTATTTTTCTGACTTAAAGCCACTAGATATCAATGCTTTAAACGAACTTAGCAGGTGTTGATACCTCTATTGCAAACTTGGACTTCAACTAGGAGATAATTCTTCTATTCTTTGTGTCAAAACGTTAGAAGGGCGGGGCTTAAAAGCCCCGCCCTTCCTGTTAACAATC
>CAJXEU010000100.1 GCA_913052525.1 uncultured Actinomycetes bacterium | reverse complement strand
TACTGTCGCTGCTACAAGCACCCGCAAGTAGTGCAAATCCCAATAGAAGGGGGAGTAGGAACCTAAATCGTTGTTTCATCAAATTACCTCTTTTAATTTTTAAAGTTGATTTCAAGTTGAATTTGTTATTAAAAAATACAAACCCAACCTAAGCGTGATTGGATTGTAAATCAAACCCAAAACTCACTGTCTGATTAACTAACCAACTAAATCAATAATTTAGACTTGAGTACTCATAGAACTAGAGTCCTAGGTCCTTATCCCAAATAAAACAAGTAAAAAATTGTCATCTATTTCTACTATGAGGAGTCATGACTGCTAAAGCATCGTCTATGCCAAAGATCTTTGTCTTGATTGTGGTGATGTGGCGGCCAGGCTGAACTGCAGGTTTTAGAGGTGTTGTAAAATCACCAAGAAATTCAACTGTCTTTTCTATCTGTTCTGAAATAAGCGCAAGGCCCCAAATCTCTGCCGGCTCGTCACCACTTTTTATATCCGGTCCAACTAGTTCAAGTATGACATCACCGAGCCAAAAAAATGTTTGTCTCATTTCTCTTTCACCAACGCCAAATGTTCTAACTCTACGAAGCTCAATACCAGTTTCTTCTAATGCTTTTGTGGTTCGGTCACAATCTGGAGTTGTAACTACAATGTGGTCAATTCGACTGACAAAATTGGGGTGACTTGAATATCCTAGATTTTTTTCTGTATTGGGTAAATCAACAAAGAACTCTAATCCGTCAATAACTCTGTTTATATTTCTTGTTCCAATAGCGTAAATTCCTCGTTGCGCTGATTCGTTATGGAACTTAAGCGGAACGTCATTAATAAAGCATGTTGGAGGTTCTTGTTTTAATTCCAAAACATTGAATCCAGCAGACCTCCACCCTTCTGGATCGGTACCGATCCTCAAACTTGTTAAATGAGCATTCCGTTGGGTAGACATACTGATCTCTCAAGGCCTTCCTATTTCAGGAAGTCGATGCATCAAAGCATTTCGCCGACACCGACACACCAAATCGCCATTCTGGTTAAATGCTCGATGTTCAAAAGTGACTATTCCAGTTTCAGGCCGTGACGAAGACAACCGTGAATCAACAACTTCTGTCTCAAAGGACAAAGTGTCATCTAAAAAAACGGGATTTGGGAAAATTGTTTCTTCAAACCCTAAATTTGCCACGGTGGTACCGAGGGTGGTGTCTTTCACGCTAATTCCTACTGCTAAGCCTAGAGTCAGTAAACTATTAACTATCCGTTGTCCAAAAACTGTTGTAGCCGCAAACTCAGGATCCAGATGTAAAGGTTGCGGATTGTGAGTCATCGCACAAAAATCTGCGTTGTCTGCCTCGGAGATTGTACGTTTTATGTCATGTTGTATAACTAAACCGACCTCTAGTTCTTCAAACCATAAACCCTGAGATTCTGTTTTTTTATCCACTCATCTATTGTGGCTCGTTTAAGTCTGACTACGCTCGTCGGCAATGGATAATTATTTATGGAGCCCCTCTTTTAAGCGGTCAGACTCTAGTCAAATGCGTTTATTTTCTGCCGTAGCCAATACTCCGGAAGAAGATTTACATAATTGGTCTATTAAGAACCCTTCAGAATTCTGGGATCTGGTTTGGAGCCACTTTCAAGTAATTGGAGAGCGAGGAGAAAATCCAGCATTTTTGGCTGGCTCTGAACTTTCTGAAGCCAAATTTTTTGATGGAGCTTCACTGAACTACGCAAAAAATCTGATGCGTCGCTCCGATGACGCCCCAGCTATAGTTTCTTACTCTGAAAATGGAATACCTAATCAAATCTCTTGGGCCGAATTGCATGACCTTGTTTCACAACTCCAACAATCCCTACAAGCTTTAGGTGTTAAAGAGAAAGACCGGGTTGCTGCTTGGTTACCAAATGGAATAGAGATTTATGCTGTGATGCTGGCCTGTGCATCTATAGGCGCTGTCTTCTCCTCTGTGTCTCCTGACTTTGGATCAAAAGGTGTAGTCGATCGCTTTGGCCAGATTAAACCCAAAGTGCTCTTTACAACTACTGGTTACTGCTATGGCGGTCGACGATTTAGTTTGACTGAAAAAATAATTGCCGTAACAAAAGAACTTTCGACCGTAGAACAAGTTGTGGTTATTTCAGAAGATGAAAGCGACTTCTCACTATTGGGAGAATGTAAAACTTTTGAAGAGTTCTGCTTTTCTTATGAGCCGAAAGCAGTTTCTTTCACTGACCTCCCATTTGATCACCCTCTTTATATTCTGTATTCATCTGGCACAACGGGTATTCCAAAATGCATTATTCATAGAGCAGGTGGCTTACTTCTCAAACATCTGGTTGAACACCGCTTGCATTGTGATGTTCAATCAGGAGACCGTGTTTTCTATTTCACTACTGCTGGATGGATGATGTGGAATTGGTTAGCAGCAGGATTAGCAGCAGAGGCCACCCTTGTTCTTTACGATGGTTCACCTTTTTATCCAGATGGATCACGCTTATTTGATTTGATAGAAGAAGCCCGCATAACCCTTTTAGGTGTTTCAGCAAAATTTATTGACTCTGTTTCTTCCGCGGGTTTGCGCCCTACAGAAACTCATGATTTGGAGACTTTACGAACAGTCTGTTCTACTGGAAGCCCTCTTAGTCCAGAAAGTTTTACCCATGTTTATAAAGACTGGAAAGAAGATGTTCATCTCGCTTCAATTTCTGGAGGAACAGACCTTTGCGGGTGTTTAGTAGGCGGTAATCCTAACAAGCCAGTTTTTGCTGGAGAGATACAAGGGCCAATTTTGGGTCAAGACATGGATGTTGTAAATGATGACGGAAGTTCAGCTGATTCTGGGATTCAAGGTGAGTTGGTATGCAGATCAGCATTTCCCTCCATGCCGATAGGGTTCTGGAACGATCCAGAAAATGTTCGATATAAAGCTACTTATTTTGAGAAGTTTCCAGGTCTTTGGCATCAAGGAGATTTCGCAGAAAAAACTACGACAGGTGGTTTCATTATTCATGGAAGATCTGATGCAACTCTTAACCCTGGTGGAGTCCGTATAGGCACTTCTGAAATTTATCGAAGAGTCGACCTTTTTGATGAAATTTTAGAAAGCCTTGCGGTGGGCCAATCATGGAAAGGTGATACTAGAATTATTCTCTTCGTAGTAGTTGCTGATGAATTTTCATTTGATGCTGATCTGGAGGAACGCCTCCGCCAATCAATTCGCAACGGTGCTTCTCCTCGACATGTGCCTGCTGTGATCCTGAGTGTTCCAGATCTTCCTCGAACGAGGTCAGGAAAGCTTGTAGAACTCGCGGTGAAAAAAGTTATTGAGGGGCTTCCCGTATCTAATATTGAATCTCTCTTAAATCCGGAAGTTTTAGAGAACTTCAAAAATCTTCCTGAATTAGATTAATTCTTCTGATAGGAAGAAAGCGGAACGTTAGCTACTTGTAAGTGTCCAAGTTCGTTCATTGAAACTACGCTGCGTTCACCAGTTGAAGCCCCCATCACTCTGTTTATTGATGTGTAATGTGCCTCGAAGAATAATGGACGGCTTATACCCATGAGATGGGCAAGATAAACCCCTATAACTCCTCCATGACAACCCACCACAACTCTGTCACCTGAATGATTTGAAATAATGGACTCAATACCGTCTATTACCTGTTCTTGAAATGCTCCCGGGTCTGGTATGCCTGCAGCAATCATCTCATACCACTCAGGTTCTCCCTTGATTTCTTCAATCGGAATGTAAGCAGTTTCTCCGACATCGTATTCAACGACTCGAGGTTCAATAATGATTTCTTTCCTTAAGCCTTTTGCTAACGGTTTCACTGTCTCGAATGCCCGTTTTTTTGGACTTGAATAGATTGCGTCAATTCGTTGTGTCCCCGGCCCTTCTATTAGCCAGTCCGCTAGTGCCTGTGCCTGGCGTTCTCCCAAAGGGGAAAGAGAAGGGTCTGCTTCTTCGCCAGTATCAGAATTATCAACTCTTACGGGTAGGCCATGCCGAATCAAAATAAGTTCCATACGTCCGGACCATATCGCCGGTTTCTCTCTGCGCTATGGTTTTCTCCATGAAGATTGATAGCGGATTACCAATGGCCCTACCCACCTCTGATAGTGGTGGGTTCTCTGAAATAGCTTCTGTTGCTAAAGAAATTGAAGCAGGTGGTTATGCGGGTGCATGGACTGCAGAAACAAGCCATGATCCTTTCTTACCGCATATGATCGCAGCCGAACATACAGAAAGTATTGAGCTTGGAACAGGAATTGCAGTGGCTTTCGCTCGTAACCCTATGCTTCTAGCGAACTTAGGATATGACTTGCAGAAATATAGCGGCGGACGATTTATTCTCGGATTAGGCACCCAAATCAAACCGCACATCACTAAACGTTTTTCTATGGAATGGTCCCGTCCTGCTGCTCGAATGAGAGAAATGATTCTGGCTATAAGAGCTATATGGGATGCGTGGGAAACCGGTGAACGACTTAACTTTCGTGGAGAGTTCTACCAACACACCCTTATGACTCCTTTCTTTGACCCTGGTCCTAACTCGGCAGGAATACCAAAGATTTTCATTTCAGCTGTTGGTCCGATGATGACCGAAGTCGCTGGAGAAGTGTGTGACGGCATCGTTTGCCATAGTTTCTCTACTGAGGCATACTTGCGTGAAGTAACCTTGCCGGCATTAGAACGGGGCCTAGCTGCTTCTGGACGAACTCTTGATGACTTCGAGATCTCAGGACCAGGATTCATTGTTACTGGGAGAAACGAAGAAGAAATGGCTGATGCCGCCCGCGGAATCCGACAACAAATCGCTTTTTATGCTTCAACCCCGGCTTATAGGCCTGTCTTGGATATGCATGGATGGGGTGACCTTCAATCAGAATTAAACACTCTTTCAAAGAAAGGCGAATGGGTCGCCATGGGAGATCTTATTGATGATGAAATACTTGAAACTTTCGCCATCGTCGGTGAGCCCGATCAAATTGCTGGACGTATTACTGCTCGTTGGGGTGATTGCGTTGACAGAATGACCTTTTATTCTGTCTCTCGACACCTAAACCTTGAGTTCTGGGCTCCTATCGTCTCAGAGTTATCTTCTAATTAAACCCCAGTGTTGCTTGACGCAGCGCTACCGTTGTGTCTATGGATGAAGCGGAGTTCAACTTCACTGATTTATTACCCCTTACTAGCGACCCCTATACAACAACGGACTTTCGGAAACTCTCTGAAAAAGGGGTCCAAGTAATTGAAGGCCCTCAAGGGAGAAACTTCTTAGAAGTTAGCAACGAAGCAATCCGTTTACTGACCGCTACTGCCATGCGCGACATAGCGCATCTACTACGGCCTGAACATTTATCTCAAGTAGCCGCAATTCTTGATGACTCTGAAGCTTCCACTAACGACCGTTTTGTAGCTATTGAACTACTTCAAAATGCTTGCATCGCTGCAGGTGGGGTGCTCCCCTCATGTCAGGACACCG
>CAJXEU010000099.1 GCA_913052525.1 uncultured Actinomycetes bacterium | reverse complement strand
TGTTTTCTGATCTTCTGTTCCGTATTCAGCTATTGGTCGAGCACCAAGTGATACTGCTGCTTCAAGGGTGATCCCCATGGACTGGTCTACCCGGCCTATTTCTTCAATAGCTAAGCATTGTGTGATTAGACCAGCGTCAGCTCCACCCCACTCTTCCGAGAACATGAGTCCAAATAAGCCAAGTTCTCCCATTGCTTGAACAGTAGATGTTGGGAATTTGTGTTCACGGTCCCATTCTTCTACGTAGGGTCTTATTTCGGATTCAGCAAATTCTCTGACAACAGAACGAAATGATTCTTGTTCTTCTGTGAATTCCAACATAAGACGATCTTGTCACAGAAACTTATTCTTTGCTTGGCTGGAACTAGGATGATGGATCTATTAGGAAATGGAAATTTAAGGAAAATAATGGTTGAAAATTCGAATCCTCAGCCTCTCGGGGGAAACCAAATGCCACGATTCGGGGGCATCGCTACATTTATGCGGCTTCCAGGAGATACCAGTCTCAGCGATTTAGACGTAGCCGTTGTTGGTGTCCCTTTTGATATTGGGACCTCAAACCGTCCTGGCGCACGTTTTGGCCCACGTGGAATTCGCGACGAGTCTGTACTTCTTCGTCCCTACAACATGGCAACACGAGCTGCCCCATTTGACAGTTTGAAAATTGATGACACTGGCGACGTTGCCTCTAGTCCTTTTGATTTATCTGCGGCAGTAGAACAAATAGAAGATCATTTCATTGAGCTGTTAACCCATGATGTAATTACCGCTTCTTTAGGTGGCGATCACACAATTGTGTTACCAATTTTGCGAGCAATAGCAAAAAAACATGGCCCAGTTGGATTAATCCATGTCGATGCGCATACAGACATTAACGACACGATGTTTGGAGCAAAAGTTGCTCACGGAACACCGTTTCGTCGAGCAGTTGAAGAAGGACTGTTAGATCCGAATCGAGTAGCCCAAATCGGAGTACGAGGAACTGGCTATGCGGCCGATGACTTTGACTGGTCACGCGAGCAAGGTTTCAGGGTTGTGCAAGCAGAAGAGTGTTGGGGGAAAAGCCTCAATCCGCTAATGACCGAAATACGGGAACAACTCGGCGAAGGACCTGTTTATCTGAGTTTTGATATTGATGGTCTTGATCCTTCATTTGCTCCGGGGACGGGAACACCAGAAATTGGTGGTTTAACAGTGCCTCAAGGGCTTGAAATAATTCGGGGCTGTAAAGGATTAAATTTGGTGGGATGCGACCTTGTTGAAGTCGCTCCTATTTATGACGTTAGTGGATTAACGAGTTTGACGGCAGCAAACCTTGTATATGAAATGCTTTGTGTACTGCCAGGTGTAAATTATCGAGATTAGATGAATCAAACGACTCAAAACGAAACAAAACTACTTCCTTACTACTGCATTCTTTATGGAATGTCTGTTGGTCTCGGGGGCATCGTTGCTCTTGTCGCTGAATTAAAAAATGATCTAGGTTTTTCTGACTTTGATATTGGATTAACCATTTCATGCGGCTTCGCTGCTGCTTTCGTATCCAGTCTGGTAACAGCACCTATGGCTGATCGCGGGCACGCTCCCTTAATGCTACGGGCCGCTTTGACGCTAGGAATTTTATCTCTGATCACTCTTTCTATCGGACAAGACCTTTGGCACTATTTAGTTGGGCGTGGAGCGTACGGCCTTGCACTTGGCAGCGCGTATCCGGCGGCGAAACGAACTGTTATTGTCGCCGACCCTGAACGCATAGGCCGGAATTTGGGTCGTATGGGGGCTGCCGACATGGCTGGTTTCATGACTGCCCCACTTGTCGTAACTGCACTCTCAGCGTTAATAAGTTGGCGATTTGCTTTTATAGGCATTGCTATTCTTTTATTCTTTTTACTTCCCACAACGTTCAAGGTTCAACCCGATACAGCAGAAAAAGACGAAGCGAGAAAAGGGCTAAATGGTCTTCTTCGCATTAAACGCTTAAACGGAGCTCTTCTGATAACCATGGCAATGTTTATTTTAATTGGCGCATTTGAAGCGATATGGGTGCTTGAGTTGGATCATCGTGGAGCCTCTCAAGCCTTTATTGGCTTATCTCTTACTATTGTTGCTTTACCTATTGCCGTTTTGTCCCCACTTGGGGGGACTTTGGCTCAAAAATATGGGGCGCGCCGATGGTCTGTTTCTATATGGATGATCCACGCTGTAGTTGTTTTGTTCTATGGATTTGTACCTGGCTTGGGGATTTTGATCGGCCTTGCTTTTTGCAGTGGAGTTTTAGAAGGTTTTGGTTTTTCCGCTGCTTCCATGCTTGTCTCTGCAGCTGTACCTGAAGATCGCCAAGCTGCCGCTCAGGGTTTAATGACTGCAGTTGAAGTAGGTACTGGAGCCGTAGCTTCTCTCGTGCTGGCCGCAATTTATAGTTCGTATGGAGACACCTTGGCTTGGCTTATTACAGCATTTTCTATGATGATCTTATTAATACTGGGATACATATTTACTAAACCAGAGGATCTTAAACCGGTGCGTCCAGGAGCACCTCTCGAAAAATTAAGGAGACCTTTCGAATGAGCAACTCTCTACTTCATCCATTTTCGCTTCCAGAACAAACAGCAAGCGACTACGTCAACATTGTCCGCGGAGAAGGCTCTATTGTCTTTGACGATTCAGGGAAAGACTATGTAGATGGTTTAGCGAACCTTTGGTTATGTCAAGTTGGTTACGGGCGAACCAAAATAGTGGAAGCTGTTACTAACCAAATGTCTCAAATTCACGCATACAACACTTTCCCGCCATTCACCAATAGTCCCGCTGAACGAATCACAGAAATGATTGTTGAGCGTTCCCCTCATCCAGATGGACGTGTTTTTCTTGGTTCTTCCGGGTCTGAAGCAGTCGACACTGTGTTGAAGATTGCTCGTGTCGTTATGCAACAACGAGGTCAAACTGAAAGACAAATCATTGTAAAAAGAACCAATGGTTATCACGGCACGAACTTTGGTGGGACTTCCGCTCAAGGAATTGCTCCTAACCGAGAAGGGTGGGGAGATCTTGTTCCTCATTTCATTGAAGTACCCCATGATGATTTAGAAGCAACCGCGCAAGTTTTTGCAGAACATGGTGATCGAATCGCAGCAGTTTTAACCGAACCAGTTCAAGGTGCAGGCGGAGTTCATCCACCTGTCGATGGCTATTTGGAAGGATTACGCCGTCTTTGTGATCAGCATGGTGCGTTATTGATATTTGATGAAGTGATTTGTGGTTTTGGTCGGACCGGTCACTGGTTTGGCGCTCAAGCTTTTGGCGTTACTCCTGACCTGATGACTTTCGCTAAAGGAGTGACCTCCGGTTACCTTCCTTTATCTGGTGTCATCGTTTCTCGAGATATCTGCGCTGAGTTAGAGAAACCAGAATTTTTGCTAAGAACTGGTTATACCTATTCCGGGCATCATGCTTCTTGTGCTGCAGGAATTGCGAATTTAGAAATCATGACAGAAGAAGGGCTTCCAGAACGAGCGAACCATGTCGGTGAGAAACTTGCTGAAGGTCTAGCCGCTCTTGCCTCTGATGGGCTAATTGAGTCTTGGAGAGGGATGGGTGCAGTTTATGCTGCAGAACTCGGTCGTGATTCCGTTCCAACCCGGAACGAAATGTTAAAAAATGGCGTGATCGTTCGACCTATCGGCACTTGTCTTGCAATATGTCCACCCCTGGTCATCACCGATGATGAAATTGGACGAATTATGGACACTATGGAGAGTGCTCTCAAATAAATTGTATTAAAAATACATTTTTTTGGGATTAGTTACCCATTTCAGCCATTGCTTCAGTAAGTACTTGGCGAAGTGTTGAGTTGATGAATTCGAATTCTTCCTCACCAGCAATAAGGGGTGGGGAAAGTTGTATTACAGGTTCACCACGGTCATCAGCTCGACAAATCATGCCGAGTTCTAGAAGTCGATTCGAAAGGAAACCTCTGAGAAGATGCTCTCTTTCCTCAGCGTTAAATGACTCGCGAGTGGCGTTGTCTTTGACAAGTTCAATGCCGTAGAAGTAGCCGGCGCCTCTGATGTCACCAACAATTGGCAGATCTGCAAGGTTGTCTAATGCGGCTCGGAAGGCTGTCTCGTTGGTTTGAACATGTTCGATTATTTTTTCATTTTCAAATACTTCGAGGTTTGCGAGAGCAACAGCGCAACTCACTGGGTGCCCCGCGAAGGTGATTCCGTGGAGGAAGGATTCACCGGTGCCGACAAAAGGTTCTGCGACCTTATCGCTTACCAGCATTGCTCCAAGTGGGGCATATCCCGATGTTAAACCTTTTGCTGTTGTGATCATGTCGGGGTGGTACCCATATTTTTCGCATCCGAACATGTAGCCGAGACGACCGTAGGCGCAGATCACTTCGTCAGATACAAGTAAGACCCCGTATTGATCGCAAATTTCTCGTACTCGTTGAAAATAGCCGGGTGGAGGTTCGAAACATCCTCCAGCATTTTGTACTGGTTCTAGGAAAACTGCGGCGATTGTTTCTGGTCCTTCGGCAAGGATTGCTTCTTCTATCGCGTCAGCGGCGTGGAGTGAGCAGTGAGGTTCATCTTGGCAGGTAGGGCATCGATAGTGATTTGTTTCTGGTACTTTTATCGCACCGGGTACAAGAGGTTCGAACATTGTTTTGATTGATTCAAGCCCGGTGATGGATAAAGCACCCATGGTGGTGCCGTGGTAGGCGAGGTTGCGGCTGATGACTTTGGTGCGTTCTGGTTGTCCTTTGAGTTTGAAATATTGGCGGGCAAGTTTCCAAGCAGACTCAACAGCTTCTGATCCACCTGTGGTGAAGAAAACTCGGTTGATGTCGCCGGGAGCTAGTTCAGCCAATTTGGCGGCGAGTTCAATAGCTGTTGGGTGGCCGTATGTCCAGATGGGGAAATATCCGAGAATGGCGGCTTGATCTCCAGCGGCTTTCGCTAATTCTGGACGGCCGTGTCCGAGTTGACTTAAGAAAAGCCCGGCTAGTCCATCAAAGTAACGGTTACCTTCGGTGTCCCATAAATAGCATCCATCGCCCCTCTCCAGAATCCGCATTCCGTCAACATCGTTATTTATTGCCGTGAAGTGACCCCAAAGATGAGCTTCTGCTAATTCAACTAGTCGTTGATGTTCCATTGCTCTTAAAACTTCTTTCTAATTATTCCTAGGTTCCGGCCCTCACCCGAAGGTGAGGGCCGATAAAACCTGGGAGGATAGTTAGATCAGCTTCGTGCTCTAGTAAGAGCGTCAGTGAAGTTGATTTCAAAGTCTCCTGTGTTTTCGATGTATTCAAGTTTTGATTGATCCGGTGGGTAAATGATCGGATTATCAAGAACTTCTTGATCGATAAACGGTAAGGCAGCGCCGTTAGGGCTTGCATACCAGTTGAAGTTGGTTAGTTGTGCACCATTTTCTGCATCAAGAAGGAAATTCATGAATGCAAAAGCGGTACAAGGATGTGGCGCATCTGAAACTACCGCCATGTTGTCTACCCAAACTGTTCCGCCTTCTTCAGGTACGAAATAGTC
>CAJXEU010000098.1 GCA_913052525.1 uncultured Actinomycetes bacterium | reverse complement strand
TGTTGAGGTTTTAAAATATCAAGATGTTCCTGACCCCTCACCAGGCCCAGACGATGTGGTTGTAGATGTTGCAGCTACTTCATTAAACAGACTCGATGTTTTGCAGCGCAATGGTTGGTTTCAAATGCCGGGATTTTCATATCCACATATTGCAGGTATGGATATCGCCGGAACAGTTTCTGAAATTGGGGAAGAAGTTTCAGATGTAAAGGTTGGAGACCGTGTAGTTGTTGACCCCTCTCTTGCTGGTGTTTCAGAGAGTTCTTCTCATGCGGGAAGAGGAGATCTTTTTGGTGAGTTGGGAATAATCGGGGCGAATGCCGATGGTGGCTATGCAGAAAAATGTCTTGTTCCGGCAACGCATGTATATCTGATACCAGATGATATGGACTTCAATGATGCGGCCACTTTCCCTACTTGTTATCTGACAGCAGCGCATGCTCTTTTCAAAGTTGGCAAGCTTCAAGAAGGAGAAACAGTAATTATCCATGCCGCAGGGTCAGGCGTCGGTGTAGCAGCCATACAACTTGCAAAGAATTCTGGAGCAACAGTTCTTGCTACTGCAGGCTCTGAAAGTAAATGCGAAAAAGCAGTAGCCCTAGGAGCCACTCATGCTATGAATAATAGAGAGGGTGATGTTGCAGGATGGGCACGTGAATTAACGAATGGAGCGGGCGTAAACATGGTGATGGACTGTGTGGGTACAGCTCTTTTTGGAGCTTCGCTTTTCGCTCTAGGAGTTCATGGTCGCCTTGTTAACTGTGGAAATGCATCAGGAGATGAGGCTGTTATCCCATCGCTCGGTTATGTATTCCATTCTGGGATCACGATTCATGGCTCAGATCCTTACGAACCAAGTGAGTTTTCTCCCATATGGCAAGAGTTTTGTTCAGGTGAATATAAGGTAGAAATTGACTCTATTTTTCCTTTAGAGAATGCTGGTGAAGCTCAAGAAAAAATGTTGAGCGGTGACTTCTTCGGAAAAATTGTTCTGAACCCTTGAATTATGGCTGTCGACGCTCCATACCCTGAACTAAAAAAAACACATACCATGGCTCATAAAGGTCGCCCTTGGACAGATTATAAACCACCGCCTGCAGCACCTGTTTGGAGTGTTATAGAGGGACTGGGTTCTTACTATATTTTACTTGCTGCAATAGAGTTAGATATTTTCGACACTCTTGAATCAACCGGGCCAGTTAAAGTTGAAGTTCTATCGAAGAAACTTAAAGTCTCTCAACCTCACCTCCAATCTTTACTTGATTCCTTGGTAGCGCTTGGACTTTTAGATCAATTTGTGAATGTTTACGAATTGAATGACACAGCTAAAAGGTATTTAACAAGTGACGGTCCAGCATCGATGGCAAATTTGATTCCAGTAGCTCCTGGTCCTCATAACAATTGGATATCTTTGGCTGAAACTATACGTAATGGAAGTCCCAGTACCCCTATAGATGATGACCCGACTTCTTTTTATGTGCCGCTTGTTGAGGGTACTTTCACAACAATGTTTAGAGCAGCAACTCGCGCAGATTTGAAAATTCGTTATAGCAATCTCACGGAGCCCCATGTTCTTGATTTGGGAGCAGGGGGTGCGCCTTGGTCTATAGCGATCTTAAAAGCGTGTCCTGAAGCGACAGCAGTAATTAATGATTTTTCACAAGTTCTAGAAGTGGCTAAGAATAAAACAAAAGAGCATAAAGTGATAGACCGTTGTGAGTTTCGTCCAGGTGATTTCCATGAACTTGAGTTTGAGATAGACACATATGATCTGGTGGTCTTAGGCCATGTATGCCGAACAGAGGGTGAAGATGGGGCAAAGAGTCTTATAGAGCGTGCCTTTTCATCATTAAAACCTGGAGGAAGGTTGCTGTTAGCTGACTATTTCATTGATATGGAAAGAAAGTTCAATCCACACGGTGTTTTAATGGGAATGACAATGATGACAAGCACCATGAAAGGTTTTCCCATTACTAATGAACAGGCAACTACTTGGTTGAGGGAATCAGGATTTGACTCTGTTCGTTTAATTGAGCCAATTGGTTTTCAGTTTTTATATGTAGCAACAAAACCGTTTGATTATTAAGGAGCAGGAATGAAAGAGCAGGTAGATACTTTAATAAAGGCTTGGTACGTCGTGACCATGAATGAGACGCGAGACATTATTAGAAATGGTGCTGTTGCAGTAAAAAATGGATTGATTGTAGAAGTCGGAAAATTAGCAGATCTAGAAAGAAAATTTGAAGCAAAAGAAACACTAGGGAGTGACCGCTTTGTTTTAACACCAGGCATGATCAACACGCATATACACATAACCGGTGAACCTTTGACCAGAGGTTATGTGCCCGATGACACTCCTTTTGAAGAGAATGTTTTTGAATGGCTTTGTCCACTTTATTCTGTGTACACGGCTGAAGAGGAGAGGCTTTCAGCGAAGCTGGCTTCAGTGGAAATGTTGAAATCGGGTACCACAACATTTCTTGAAGCTGGAACAATTCGTTTTTTAGATGATGTCTTTGAAACCCTTGAGGAAGTCGGGATTAGGGGTCGGTTAGGTAGGTGGATTTGGGACCTGCCTCCTGAGCCAGATGTATATAAACAGAACACCGATGAATCAATAAATCTTTTGCAGTATCAACTTGAGAAGTATAAAGATGTGGCACAAGGAAGACTTGGAGCTTGGTCTACTTTGGTCGGACACACGACTTGCTCTGATCCACTTTGGAAAGCTGCACGAGAATTAGCTACGGAACACGACACTGGTATGAGTTTCCACATGTCGCCTGCCAAGTTGGATCCGGATTTCTTTATTTCTGAATTTGGACATCGTCCCATGATTCATCTAGATGAACTGGGGATTCTTAAGGACGATGTAGTAATGACGCATTGCGTTCAGGTTGACGACAAAGAAATATCAGTAATGGCTAATTCAGGTGTACATGTATCTCATTGTCCCACAACTGCATTAAAGGTTAGTTACGGAATTACCCAGGTAGGGAAGATTCCTGAAATGAAGATGGCCGGTATTAATGTGGCCATTGGAACAGACGGGAATAACGCCTCTAATTATTCTGATCTAATGAGAGCCACATATCTAGTAGCGGGTTTGTTTAAAGACAGTAGACAAGATCCACAAATGTTTCCAGCAGAAATTGCTTATGAGATGGCAACGTTGGGAGGTGCTAAAGCTATGCAACTAGAAAATGAGGTAGGTTCACTTGAAATAGGTAAAAAAGCTGACTTAGTTCTTCATGATACAGACAGGCCTGAGTGGAGACCTTTACTAAACGTTATGAACCAACTTGTATGGTCGGCTGATGGAAGAGGCGTTCATACGGTTTTAGTGGATGGAGTAAAGGTGGTGGAAGAAGGAAGAGTCACAGCTTTTGATGAAGAGAAGTTCTATGCAGACTGCCAAAATGCCGGTGAAGCAATAATCCAACGTTCTGGGCTACCCGACAAATCAAAGTATCCAGTTTTGTGAATCCACTTGTCTTCGAAGCGGAGATAACTCCCGGTATGGGTGTAGATGAATTCTGCGAGTTGGCAAAAGCTGTTGAAGATGCTGGTTTTGATCGTCTTGGAGTTTCAGATGTTGCACTTTGGCCAGATACCTACCAGTTGCAAGTTTTGGCTGCCCGATCAACAAGAAACATCATGATTGGTTCAATGGTTACAAATCCATACACAAGAAATCCTGCAGTTCATGCAAGTGCTTTAGCCACTTTGAACGATGCTTCAAATGGCAGGGCTTTTTTTGGTGTTGGGGTAGGGGCCGGATTAGAAGAGATAGGAATACATCCGATAAGACCGGTAACTATGTTAAGGGAAACAATTGCAATCATACGTTCATTGTTAAATGGAGAGGAAACCCTTTATCAGGGTTCTGCTTTCAATTTCAATACTTCAGGTTTGGTTGTGCCCAATAAAGGAATGGTGCCAGTAGCTATAGGCACGAGAAGTCCGCAAGTAATGCGTTTGGCCGGTGAAACAGCAGACATTGCTCTAGTTGGTGCTAGAAATTTGTCGCCGTCTTCTGTAGCAAATTATAAACAATGGCTTGCTGAAGGGGCGGATCGAGTTGGACGTGATGTATCAGAAGTAAAGATTGCGCCACGAGTGACATTATGTGTAAGCGAAGACTCAAAATTAGCTCATTCAAGTGTGAAAAGATATGCGGCACACTATTTAGAAATCGTCGGCGAAAATGGACCTAAGGTAGAAAAAGCAAGAAAAAATGAGATTCTCGGAGCCCTTTCCCGCTCAAGAGGGTGGTATTTCGACCATAATCGTTTCGATGACCCTAAACTTGAATCCCTTGTAGATGACGAATTGGTCAAAGAGTTTGCAATCGTCGGGACACCTAAAGAAGTTGCAGAACAGTTAGAGGAAGTACTAAATCTTGGTTTCTCGCAGATTAGTTGTAATCTCGCTGCGGTACGAAGGATAGGTAGTTCAATGGCAGAAGGTTTATCCGAAACAATTAAAGGAAGCGGTTTAGCACTCGAGTTTTTACGGAAGAAACAGTGAGTTTGACTGATGTATTAATACTAGTTTTTGGTGGTTTAGCAGCGGGAGTGATAAACACCATGGCTGGGGGTGGGTCGACTATTACTGTTCCGCTTTTAGTTTTTGCGGGAGTACCTGGAACATACGCTAATGGTTCTAATAGAGTGGGGATTTTGCCGGCTTCTTTAGCTGCTGTTCTCTCATTTCGCCGGTTAGGGGTTTCCGGTTTTCGTGATTCTAGGATCATTTTTTTACCAGTGATTATTGGTTCGTTAGTTGGTTCTCTTTTAATAAACAAGTTAGGAGATGATCAATTTGAGCGTCTTTTTGCTCTCTTAGTTATACCAATAGTGATTTTGACACTTATGCCACCCACACCTAAACCTAAAGAAAGGAAATCTTCTTGGAATAGTCCTACCATAATCTTAATATTTTTTGGAGTTGGACTTTATGGTGGAGCTATTCAGGCTGGTGTGGGACTGCTGATGGTTTTGACTCTTTCGCGTTCTGGTTTTGATCTTGTGGTTGCAAACAGTATCAAAGTAATGATTAATGCTTTAGTAACAGTAATTGCTTTGCCCGTGTTTATTTTTTCTGGGAAAATTTCTTGGGGACCAGCTCTTGTTCTCGCCGCAGGATTAACAGTAGGCGGTTGGATAGGTGCAAAGTGGACAGTTGAAGGTGGAGAACGAGTGGTGAGGTGGGTAATGGTTATAGCCGCTTTAGGACTTTCTGGAAAGCTAGCAGGTCTATACGGATGACTCCGTTCTGTTTAAGACAAAGGAAAGCTAGTAGGTGATTACAGGCCAGTAGGAACTGGGATCCAGTCCAGCTGATTTCAGCAGATTTTCTTGTTTGCTTTTAGCTTCACTAGCAAGAGCTGATTCGTCTAAATTTTTACATTTCTTATCTTCTACGATCAGCTTTCCTCCAGCTACTACTGAGTTCACATCTGATGAACTCGCCCCCCATATGAGTTGCATCACAGGATCAGGAGCCAATGGTTGCCAGGAAGGGCCACTCGTGTCTATCAATACCATGTCAGCGCGTTTACCAATTTCTA
>CAJXEU010000097.1 GCA_913052525.1 uncultured Actinomycetes bacterium | reverse complement strand
TGTGACATACATTCTATGTTCATTTATTTGGCCCAATTCTTAGGATCGATGGCATAAACAAACCCTTGTAAAGGCTGATTTTCTTCCCGTTTGCTTCTGTTTTCGTCAGCTATTTTGATTAATTTTTCAAGCGCTTCCCGTCCGTCATATTGACCAGAGGAGAATCCTCCATGCTCATCAAAGAGTTGGGTGCGAAATGTACGTGTGGTGAGGTTATCCCAGAAGGAAACATTCATTTCTGTGTCTCCTTGAAATGAGGAGAAAACGAGGTTTGTTGAACCGATTGTTGCCCATGTGTCATCGATAATCGCTGCTTTTGAGTGGACATATATTTCTTCGTAACCCCACGGCCGTAACGCTGCGGGGGCCGCTAGGCAAAAGTTTGGATATTCGCCACATTTTGCTAATGCTTCATATCCGGCAGCGATGCCCGGATGTGATCTAGCTGCTGATAGTTCGGGCATAGGGTCTGCTGGGACTAAGGCAAGCACGGGTATTCCTTTTTCGAGTACTCCGTGTATGACTTCTAAACAAGCTCTGCTTAAGAAAATTTGGTTCTCAAAGTAAACGTAATTTTCCGCTGCTTCTATAGCTTCTAGATACTGTTGTCGAACACTGTTTTCCCCGTCGGGCATTTCAGAATAAAGGTCGGGAAGAATGCTTCGAGTTATCTGAGCTTTTACGTTCCCGGCATTTGAAGCAATCTTGTCTGCTTTTGGCAGGTCTTTAGTTTTGTTCTTTGGCCAACTTCCATGATCTTTATTTTGTTCTGATGCGTTGTTCCAGCGCATGACGAAATTTTGGTGGACGTCGTTGGTGATTGGTCCTTGTATTTGGCAGTGAACGTCGTGGATGTTTGAGTATCTTTCGTTGCGTTCTCCAAAAGTAGGTTCTTCGTGGGTTCGATTTGCCATTGAACCTTGGGTGATGTTGATTCCTCCAACAAAAGCGGTTTCATTTGGTGTGCCCGCGTCTATAAGCCAAACTTTTTGATGCTGGCAATTGATTCCGACGGCATCCCAGCGCGCTTGCCATTGTGTATTTCTCCTAGCCAGTATCTCTGCGGTATTGGCGTCGGCGCATAGAGTGTCGTCAGCTTCAGCAGAGGGTCCCTCGGGTTGCCAAATGAGTGCCCTTACATCAAGTCCTCGAGATGCGGCGTCATCTAGTAAATCAAAGAAGGTTCCTCTTCCATTGGGGAAAGTTGCTTCTGTTTCTAGGAATGCGACACAGACCCAGAGGGAAGAAGTGGCTGATTCGACTGTTGAAGCGATCTGATCAAAAGCCACGCCGCCATCAATGAGCGGAGTGATGGCATTTCCTTCTCTTGGTGGAAAAAATGCTGAGTCTGGAGCTGGGGTCACCATATGAAGACATTATCTAATGTTTGATTGGAGTTAATTACTGGCTCCGAGAGGTCTTATATCTCTTTCTGGCGGTAAGTTTCTAATGGAGTTATAAGTAGAG
The DNA here is from genome assembly GCA_913052525.1 of uncultured Actinomycetes bacterium. Taxonomy (GTDB): domain Bacteria; phylum Actinomycetota; class Acidimicrobiia; order Acidimicrobiales; family MedAcidi-G1; genus MedAcidi-G2B. Next base: position 4,147 of record CAJXEU010000097.1, on the reverse strand, counting down.
AGACAGATAAGGAGTTTCTATGTCTTCTCATCATTTAATGATTGTGGGCGACGAACGTCTTGATACCGAAAACGCTATTGAGGTTTGTTCACCTTTTGACGGACGGGTTCTGGGAACAGTTCCAGAAGCCTCTTCTGTCCATATTGATCAAGCCGTTGGAGTAGCGAAATCAACTCTTGAGGGTGGGTTGATTCCTACACATGAACGTGCCGCGATTCTGGATCGGCTTGCGGAGAGACTTACGGCTCGTTCTGAAGAGTTTGCTCAGTTACTTTCCGCGGAGGCAGCTAAACCGATTCTTTTAGCTCGAGGTGAAGTGAGTCGAGCTATCGATACTGCCAGATTCTCCGCTGCGGTAGCGCGTACGATGAATAGTGAGTTAATCACTATGGATGCCAGTTCAGCTGGGGTGGGTAAAACCGGTTGGGTTAAGAGAGTTCCTATTGGAGTTGTGGGCGCTATCTCTCCTTTTAATTTCCCGTTGAATCTGGTTTGCCATAAAGTCGCTCCTGCGATTGCTGCCGGATGCCCTATTGTTCTCAAACCTGCATCTTCTACTCCTCTTACTGCGATTCTTTTAGGGGAAGTTTTGATTGAAGAATGTGGTTTACCTCCCGGATGGTTGAATGTCATTACTTGTGGTGGTTCTACTGCAAGTCATCTTGTTGAACATAAAGATGTCGCGATGATTACTTTTACGGGTTCTCCAGAGGTGGGTTGGGGTATTCGCTCTGATGCCCCGAGGAAACGAGTATCTCTTGAGTTGGGAAATAACTCTCCGGTGGTAATTGAACCAGATGTTGATGTTGCTGCTGTAGTGGCCAAACTCCGAGGAGCGATCTTTGGTTATTCCGGACAAACCTGTATCTCTACTCAACGAATTTATGTTCATGCTGACATTGTTGAAGAGTTCACTGCTGAACTTGTCGATACTGCGAAGAGTGTGATTGTCGGTGATCCTTCTGATGACGGAACTGAAGTTACCGCTTTGATTGATGGCGATTCAACTGAACGAGTTGCCGCTTGGATATCTGAAGCTGTTAAAGAAGGTGCTGAAGTTGCTTGTGGCGGAGAAGTAGGCGAAAACGGAATTCTCTCTCCCACTGTTCTTACTGGCATAGCGCCAGAGATGAAAGTTTCTTGTATGGAAGTTTTCGGTCCAGTGGTTGGTGTAGCTACGTACACAGATTTTGAAGAAGCGTTAAGTCGTTCGAATGACACTGTTTATGGTTTACAAGCGGGAGTGTTTACCAATGATTTAAGTAAGGCTCTGCGGGCTGCTGATGTTCTCGATTTTGGCGGGGTCACGATTAATGAAGTGCCGTCGTGGCGAGCCGACCATATGCCTTACGGCGGTATACGTGATTCAGGAAATACTCGCGAAGGGCCAGCTTACGCGGTGAAGGAAATGACTGAGGAGCGACTAATTATTATGCAGCCCTAGGCTGCTTCTATTTTTCGACAGACGAGACGAGGTCAGTTATCGCTTGGAGCATTTCTGGCCAAGCTCCTTCAGGTAGTTCATGGCCCATACCGTCAATCCAAAGCATTTTGGCGTCAGGTATTGCATCATAGGTTTCTTGCCCTCCCTCTGGAACTACTAATGGGTCTGTCGTTCCATGAATAACAAGAGTAGGGGTTTGAACTTTTCGAAGTTCTTCGGTTCGGTCACCATCAGCAATAATGGCTGCACCGTGACGTGCCTGTCCTTCTGGATGCCATGAACGCTCCATTGCTTCAATCATCTGTTGCCTAGTTTTTTCTTCGTCAAAAGGAAAACCGCCGCCGGAGAAAGATCGGGCTGTTTCTACGGCTACTTCGATACGTTTTTCGTAGGTTCCTGGGTCTTCAGCAAGCAGAGCTTGGGTGGATTCGTTGGTTCCAAGGATGAGGCGTGGCATGGAAAAGAGCGAAGTTAATGTCCGTACTCTGTGAGGATGATTAATGACAAGACGTTGGGCAATCATTCCTCCCATTGACCCGCCAACAATGTGTGCTGTTTCATGTCCGAGGGCATCAAGGAGCCCAACGGCGTCATCTGCCATATCGCTTAGAGAATAAGGTGTTTTGACTTCTCCTCCCTGAAAGGCTGCTGTGAAAAGTTCAACCATGCCTGGCGGTTCAAGGTGATCGAGGTGGGTGGATAATCCTATGTCTCTGTTGTCGAATCGAATTACATGGTGGCCTTGGTCGGCGAATTGTTGGAGGAACTCTTCTGGCCATGCAGTCATTTGGGCTCCAAAACCCATAATGAAGAGAACAGGAGGGGCGCTTTCGTCTCCAAAAGTGTCGTATTCGATTGTTAATCCGTTGGCTTCGGCTTGTGGCATTTCGCCCCCTTTTAACGTTGTCGATGTATTTTGACTATGTTGTGTGAATGACTAAAGAACTCTGGCAGTGTACGGCAACAGAACTTGCAAATCTTATCGCTTCAAAAGAAGCCTCTAGTAGTGAAGTTATTGATGCTCATTTAAACCGTATCGGTGAAGTTAACGGGCACCTCAATGCAGTAACAAAGGTTTTGGAAGAAGAAGCTCGGGCTGATGCCGCAAACGCTGATGCAGCGGTTATGGCCGGAGACGAACTTGGCCCTTTCCACGGGGTGCCTTTCACTATTAAAGAAAATATTGATGTTGCTAACACTCCTACCACTCAGGGTTTACCGATCTTCGCTAATCGTATTTCTGCTGTTGACGCCCCGTTAGTGGAACGTATGCGTAATGCTGGGGCAGTCGCCTTAGCTCGAACCAATCTTCCAGAACTTGGGTTGCGTGTAAGCACCAATAACCCTTTGCATGGGTTAACTCGCAACCCTTGGCATCCAGATTTGACCGCTGGGGGTTCAAGTGGCGGTGAAGGCTCAGCTTTAGGGTCTGGAATGTCGCCCTTTGGAATAGGAAACGATATTGGAGGCTCGGTAAGAAATCCGGCTTTTTGTTGTGGAATTACCTCTTTGAAACCCACCCATGGTCGTGTTCCTTGGTTTAGCTCTTTTGCTGAAGATCAAAATATTGGCCTACCAGCTTGGATGATGTGCACAGACGGGCCCATGGCCCGTTCAGTTTCTGATCTTTGGACAGGAATGGCGGTACTTAATGGTCGTGACGAGCGTGACCCACGTTCAGTTACCGTTGCTTTAGAAGGCCCAGAAGCACCAAAAAGGGCAGCAGTTTTAAGACAGGTCCCTGGAGTTGACTGTGATCCATGGGTACTTGATGGTGTAGATAAAGCCGTTGCGGCTTTAGAAGCAGCCGGATGGGAAGTCGTTGAAGCCGTACCACCTGAGATAGAACAATGTGGAATAGTTTGGGCTCACCTAATGTCAAATGATCTCATTGGCACAGTGCTTGAAGAGTCTCTAGAAGTAGTGAAACTTGTCATGAGCGAAGAATTGATAAATAGTCTCATGAATCTGGCCAACGAATATCCGTCTGATCAAATGTCGTCCACAGTTGTCCATACCGAGTATGTGCGTTTAAGTCGCCTGTGGAGCCACTTCTTTGCTGACTATCCGGTGCTGATTATGCCGACGTGGACCAGTAAACCCTTTATACATGATGCGGATATAGCGAATCCGGAAACTGATTGGATGCGTAACTTACTTGCATGCATTTTGCCTCCAAACATTTTGAATCTTCCTGCCGCTTCTGTGCCAGTGGGGACCGCTGATGGTTTACCTCAAAGTGTGCAATGTGTATCAGATAGATGGCGGGACGATTTAGCTCTTAGCGCTGCAGAAGATATCGAAGCTCAGCTAGGAATTTTCACCCCTATTAACCCAGTTATCTAGGGAGTTTGTACTCCGCGGATTAGTTTTACTGGCACTCCAGCAGCTGTGGTGAGTTGCCCGGTGGCATGTACTCCTCGAGCAGTTAATGCTTCCGCTATTTCATCTACGTAAACGTTTGTTAATTCGTCTTCGTGACCATGATGTGTTGCGTTGAGAGGGTGATCAGGGTGGGTGTAATCCTCATCGAGTAGCACGATGCGTCCACCGGGAGCTAACACCCGGGCTAGTTCATCAAAAGCGGCTTCAAGGTCTACCCAATGATGAACTGCGTTCACTGTCCATACGGCATCAATTGTTTTATCTTCTACCGGCAGAGTTTCAGCTACTCCATCTGCGACAACTATTTGGCTACGCGCT
>CAJXEU010000096.1 GCA_913052525.1 uncultured Actinomycetes bacterium | reverse complement strand
TTGTTCGGGAGCTAGCCACGTTGGAAAAGCGCCAGCATAATGTTCTAGAAGCACACCAAAGAATCTTTCAATTGATCCCATTAGCGCACGATGTATCATCACCGGTCGATGACGATTGCCATCAGTGCCAACATATTCCAGAGCGAATCTTTCGGGAAGGTTGAAGTCCAGTTGGATGGTTGAGAGTTGCCAAGAGCGTCCAATGGCATCAGTGACATCTACATCTATCTTTGGACCATAGAAAGCCCCTCCCCCTTCATCAACGATGTATTCAAGGTTTGCGGATTCTAAAGCTGCTCGTAAACCATCTGTAGCTATGTTCCAAAGCTCATCTTCCCCAACAGATTTTTCGTCTGGTTGAGTGGATAGCTTTGCTTGAAAATCGGTGAATCCAAAAGCTTGCAAAACTGAAAGGGTGAAATTTAGTAGCGAAGCGAGTTCTTCTTCTATATTTTCTTGAGTGCAGAAAATGTGAGAGTCGTCTTGTGTGAAGCCTCGACTTCTGAGAAGGCCGTGGATCGCTCCTGATAGTTCATATCGGTAAACCGTTCCGAGTTCAAAGAATCGTAAGGGAAGTTCTCGATAACTTCGTTGACTACTTTGATACACCGCAACATGAAATGGGCAGTTCATTGGTTTGGGATAGTAGGAAACTCCATCTAGTTCCATTGGCGGGTACATGCCTTCGGAGTAGAAATCAAGATGTCCACTTGTTTCCCAAAGAACAGATTTTGCGATATGCGGGCTATAAACGAAGTCGTATCCGCCGCTTTCGTGACGTTCGCGGCTGTAGTCTTCAATAATTTTTCGAACAAGTGCGCCTTTTGGGTGCCATACCGCTAGCCCTGGCCCTAAGTTCTCCGGCCATGAAACTAAATCTAAGTCCGAGGCTAGTCGACGGTGATCTCGTTTTTCGGCTTCGACTAAACGCTGGAGATGGTCCTTTAAGTCTTTTTTGTTTGCCCAAGCAGTTCCGTAAATTCTCTGAAGCATTGGCCGGCTGGTGTCTCCTCGCCAGTAGGCTCCTGCGACTTTTTGTAGTGCAAAATGCCCAAGTCTTCCTGTGGAGGGAACATGTGGGCCTAAACATAAATCAACAAAACCTTCATCATTTTGGTAATAACTGACAGTTCCGTCGAACTTTATTTCTGATGCCAATTCTTCGTCACTGCTACCTGCAGCAACTTTCTCAATGATTTCTTTTTTATATTCGTGGGTAGAAAATAGATCCAGAGCTTCATCTGCTGTTATTTCATGTCGGTGAAACTTCTGATCTGCTTTAACAATTTCACGCATCCGCTTTTCGATGACTTCGAGGTCTTCAGGATTGAATGAAGCGTTTTCTGGTAAATAGAAGTCGTAGTAAAAGCCATGCTCTATTGGAGGCCCGATCGCGTAGGTTGCTTCAGGCCAGAGATCTAATACTGCTTGGGCTAGCACGTGAGCAGTTGAATGCCTAAGGACTTCAAGACCCTCTTCGCTCTCTTGAGTGACTATGGCTACTTTGTCTCCATCAACTAAAGGTCTATTTAAATCAAAAATTTCTGAGCCGATTTTTATGACTAGGGCTGCCTTCGCTAGTCCACTTCCTATTTCGGCTGCAAGATCGTAACCAGTGGCGCCATCTACTAATGTTCGAGAAGAGCCGTCTGGAAGAGTTATTTTTATATCAGTCATACTGTCTTGAGAATAGTCAATAGAGAGGGCAATCCTGTGGGAATAACGTCTTGCCACATTTTTTAGCCTCTGAGAGGTAAGGTCTTGATTGAGGATAGCGAAAAAAATAGTTTCATGTACGGGAGAGTTACGTGGGTATTCTTGACGATAAGAAGTTGTTAATCACTGGGGTTCTTACCGACGCTTCATTAGCGTTCTCTGTTGCTCGATTAGCTCAAGAACAAGGTGCGGAGATCATTTTGACTGGTGCTGGACGTGGAATGCGTTTGACTCAACGTACGGCGAAAAAACTGCCGACAGTCCCTGAAGTTCTTGAATTTGACGTCACTTCTTCTGAACAGTCAGATGCTCTTCAAAAACAATTGGCTGAATCTTGGGGTCGAGTAGATGGCGCTTTGCACGCTATAGGTTTTGCTCCTGAAGCTTGCCTTGGGGAAGACTTCATGACCCCTAAGTGGGAAGATGTTTCTGTAGCAATGGAAATTTCTGCTTATTCGCTGAAAACTGTGGCTGAAGTTGTGCGACCGTTGATGACTGAAGGTGGATCAATCGTCGGTCTTGATTTTGATGCGCGATTTGCGTGGCCTGCTTATAACTGGATGGGGGTCGCTAAAGCCGCCTTGGAGTCAACTTCTCGCTACTTAGCTAAGTCACTTGGACCAGAGAACATACGAGTCAACATGGTTGCTGCTGGTCCTATTCGGACTATGGCTGCAAAGAGTATTCCCGGGTTTGCCGCTTTTGAAGAGCTCTGGGGTGAGCGTTCTCCGCTGGGCTGGGATATTCATGATCCGGATCCTGTTGCTCGTGCTTGTGTCGCTTTGCTTTCTGACTGGTTCCCATCAACTACTGGAGAAATGGTCCATGTAGATGGTGGGTTCCATGCAATGGGTGCTTAACTAATTTCAAAGCGGTTCAATATCTGATTCGTCTGAGAACTCACCTACTAATTCTTCAACGACGTCTTCCATAGTTATGAGGCCAATAGTTTTCAAATCAGGGCCCTGTAACACCAGAAGGTGATTTCTGTTTTCACGCATAATCATTAATGCATCTTCTTGTGTTGTTTCTGGTGAGATTGTCTTAAGTTCGCGTATTGAGTTCTCTGGGAGTGCTGAGTTCTGCATTTCAAGCCCATATTGCAGAAGGTCTTTGGCGTGCACCATCCCAAGAATTTCATCAAGGCCTTTCCCTATCACCGGTAATCGTGTATGCCCACTTTGCAAAATTTGTTGTTCAATTTCAGCAATCGTCATCTCTTTATTCACTACAACCATTTCTTGTCGCGATATAGAAATCTCTTTTACTGGTCTTATCACCAGATCTAATGCTCCGGTAAGAAGCTCATGTTCGAATTCATCGATTGTTCCTTTTTTATGGGATGATTCAAGAATTGCTGAAAGTTCTGAAGCGCCTAAAGCGTGATTAACTTCATCAACTGGCGTGTACCCGAATGGTTTAACTAAAACGGCGGCTAACTTATCGAGCGTCCAGATTAGTGGAGTCATAGATACTACAAATAAACGATGCACAGATATAAGCCGTTGCAAAGTTTTTTCAGGAGCGGTAACAGCAAGATTTTTTGGCACCATCTCTCCTAGAAGTAACTGAATCGTTCCTGCTAGTCCAATTGCCACTATCCAACTAATGCTTTCGGCCAGAGTTTCTGAAGCTCCGAAAAATTCTGCTATTGGATGAATAAGTCGACCTATAGATGGTTCGGCGATAATACCCAAGATCACGCTGCTTGCAGTAATACCTAGTTGAGCTCCTGAAAGTTGTCTTCGGAGATCTTTGTGTGCTTCTAAGGCCCGAATAGAGTTTCGGTTTCCATCTTCTGCGGCTTCTTTTAATCGAAGAGGTCGACTTGCTATTAGTGCAAATTCAACTGCCACAAAAATAGCATTCATCACTATTAGAAGAACTACGCCTAAGAAGATCATGATGACGTCACCCGAAGAGTGATGATTCGTCGTCTTCTGACTTCAAGTACTTCTATTATCCAATCTTTTTCAACGACCTTCTCGCCTGGCTCTGCTAGGTGTCCGAGTCGTTCAAGAGCAAAACCGGCAAGAGTTTCGTATGGTCCTTCAGGGATTCGAAAGCCCGTGGCATCAAATACTTCTTCGAAATTCAAGCGGCCTGCAACGAGGAAACTTCCAGGGTTCTCTAACTCTGCTGAGGCCAAATCGCTGTCATACTCGTCTTTAATTTCTCCTAATATTTCTTCTAGTAGATCTTCTAAAGTTATGATCCCAGCTGTTGCACCATGTTCATCGATGACAACTGCCATCTGTGTTCTGTTGTCTCGCATATCTGACAGTATTTCTTCCAGTTTCCTTGTTTCAGGAACTGCAAGAATTTCTCTCATAATTTCTGACACAAGTGTCGTATTTCTCTCTTCTGGAGATAGGCGGTAAACAGATTTAACATGAACAACGCCAATAATGTCATCAAGGTCTTTATCAAATATTGGAAATCTTGAACGCCCTGTATCCAGCGAATGTTTTATTAGATCTGAAACCTGAGTAGCTCGTTGTAAAGCATCTACGTCGATACGTGGAATTAATGCATCCACTGCGGTTTTATCGCTGAATCTTAATGATCGAGTTAGAAGTGATACTTCTTCTGGGTCTAAAGCACTTGACCCTCTTTCCGTGATTAAAGTCTCTAATTCTTCTGGAGTGCGGGAAGTATCTATTTCGTCTCGAGGTTCGACTCCGAACCGTCGAACAACTGAATTAGCTGTGCTGTTTAGAAGTTTTACTAACGGGCGAACTAAAACGCTGTAACCAGTTAATAAAGGCACTAGCTTTCTGGCCGTTGGTTCTGGAGCTGCAAGCGCTATGTATTTTGGGACTTGTTCTCCGATTATTAAGTGGAGAACTGTTGCGACAAACACTGCGAGAAGAACGCTCCATCCTGTTGGGTGATCATCTCCGGTTAATAGGCGGGCCATTGTTGGTTCAGCAACAAAGCCAAGCATTAAAGCGGATAACGTGATTCCGAATTGACACCCTGACATTTGTTCAGTTAGGCGTTTTAAAGCACGTAGAAGAACTCGATGGATACGACTGCCCTGATTTGCTTGTGCTTCTACACGCGCTCTATCAAGAGCGAGCAAACTGAATTCAGCAGCCACAAAACTTGCATTGAGCGCAAGGAGAGCAGCCATGATGAGCAGACCAGAGGTGGTGTTCATTAAGTTATTACTTTAGCGAGAAAGAGCGCAGGCTCATAGTTGTGCCATTAAAGAGTTAGTATCGGTCTTGCTATGTCTGGTATTGAGATATTTTTAATCATTTCGATCTTTATGATTGCTTCAGCCATTCAAGGATCTATCGGTTTTGGTGCAAATCTTTTTGCTGTTCCATTGTTAGCTCTCATTAACCCTGAACTTATACCAATTCCAATTTTGATAGTAAACCCGATCATGAATTTAATGCTGGCTTGGCGTGAACGCGGCAATGTTGACCGTCCTGCGGTGATCTCTGCTCTCGTTGGAAGAGTGCCGGGAGTGGTTCTTGGTGTTCTCGCTTTAAGTTTGATTTCCTCTGACCATTTAGGGCTCTTATTTGGGATTCTTCTTCTTATTGCTATTGGACTGCAACTAAGCGGTCTCACTCTTTCACGAACTCGACGGACAGTGACTCTTGCCGGTGGTGTAAGCGGATTTATGGCTACAGCAGTGGGGGTAGGTGGGCCTCCAATGGCGTTGGTTCTAAAAGATTTACCAGGACCTTCTTTTCGAGCAACCATGTCTCCTTATTTTGTAATCGGATCTTCTCTTTCTATTTTGGGTCTTATTTTGGGTGGACAGTTTGAGATCAGCGATATTTGGAACTCTTTGTTGCTTCTTCCCGCCGCTATTGCAGGTATTTTGATCTCTGGGCCTTTAAGGTCTCGTGTTGATTCTGGTCGAATCGTGTACTTCATCTACTCT
>CAJXEU010000095.1 GCA_913052525.1 uncultured Actinomycetes bacterium | reverse complement strand
ATTAGCAGAAATGTGGCTAACCCAGTATGAATCCTTCTGTATTGTTTCTTGCGGGTGGAATAGTTTTTGCTCTTCTTGGATCGCTAGTGGTGTGGCTAGTGAGTCGCCCGCGCTCACGGCCCCAGGACCCGAATGAGTTAAGAAACACTTTGAGAGATCTTCATCAAAATGGTGTTAAAACAAGTCGTTCAGGCCCAATGACTCGTCCAGATAGAAGTTCGTATCAACCTAAAGAATTTCAATCGGAACAATCATCGAACAAATTCCCTACTTCGGATAACAGGTAAGAGAAATGGCACGAGATCTCGCTATTGACTTAGGTACTGCTAACACTTTGGTTTATGCACGTGGTGAAGGATTAGTTTTCGCTGAACCATCTGTTATCGCGTTAAATAAAAGAAATGGTGAAGTTCTTGCCATGGGTAATGAAGCATGGAAAATGATTGGTAGAACCCCAGGTCATATTGTTGCTGAACGGCCACTCCGTAAAGGAGCGATTAAAGATTTTGATGTTACTCAACGCATGGTTCGAGTTTTATTTGAACGAGTAGGAGTCAGTAGATTTAATCGACCCAAAGTACTGATTTGTGTTCCATCGGCAATTACTGCAGTGGAGAGAAGAGCAGTAACTGAGGCAGCTAGACGAGCAGGAGCAACAGATGCTCAACTTATTGAACAGCCTTTAGCAGCAGCAATTGGAGCAAATCTTCCTATAAGCGAACCGGTAGGGAACATGGTGGTTGATATCGGTGGGGGAACCTCAGAATCAGCGATGTTGTCTCTGGGCGGTGTTGTTGCTTTAGAAGCAGTTCGAGTTGGTTCTTTTGATATTGATGCAGCTATTCAAGATTATCTTCGAAGTGAATATGGAATGGCTATTGGTGAGCACACTGCTGAAGAGATCAAAATACAGATCGGTTCTGCAGCTCCAAGTCCTGTGGAACTAAGAGCGGAAGTAATAGGTCGAGAAATTATGACTGGATTACCGAAGAAAGTAATTTTGACAGCGACAGAAGTGCGTAAAGCAATTAATGAACCAGTTACTGCCATGATTGAATCTGCGGTCACTTGTTTGACGCAGGCTCCCCCAGAGTTGGGACAAGACCTCATAGCACAAGGCATTCACTTGGTAGGAGGTGGAGGGCTTCTTAGTGGATTTGATCTACGCCTTGCTGAAGAAACCGGTGTTCCTGTGCGTCAAGTGGCAGAACCACTTGAATGTGTCGTTTTAGGGGCTGGGCAATGCATTGAGAGCTTTGAAGCTATGCGAGCAATGTTTATGGATTCGCGACCACGAAAAGTTGGCCGATAGCACAGTTGGTTTCGTTGTATCCGACGTTATTGAATTACTTCAATCAACTACAGGAACTTTCTTTGAACCCATAGTCATCCCATAAGCGATCTGCAGCTATAGAAGGTTCCATAAACCCATAGTCATCGGCGTAAGCGAACGCATCTTCATACCTTGAAAAAGTTCCTGAAAATCAATTGAATTTTAAAGTGTTTAAATTAAGAAAGAAGATCTTCAGCAGCTTGACGTGTCTGTAAATCACGATCCTTCAGTTTCTTCTTCAACGCTTCTTCTACTTCTGGTCCCTCAAAAGGAGCAAGCGCTAGTGTGGCTCGTCGCCGTACATTAGGTTTATCATCAAGTGCCGTTAGGAGCGCTGCCAAACCATTGATATGACCTAAAGAACCGAGACAAGCGACTGCTGCTTCTCGACAAAGAGAATCGTCATGTTTTAAAGCGAGTCGGCTTACTTCGCTAACTATTTCAACAGTATTTTCGCATTCATTTCCGATTTCTCCGATAACCCAACAAGCTGTTTCAATAACAAATGTTGATGAATCTTTCAGTAGAAACAAAATTTTATCTACACACTCTTGGTTGTCAGAAAATTCAATGATTAACTCAAGGGCACGTTTTCTTACTCCCTGATCTTCATCATCTAATGCATTTAAAATGTGCTTTTCAGCGTCGAGCTTTAATTGAACAACCGTGGCTAATGCCGCTTCTCTCACTACAGGAGCGGCATCGTTTAAAAATTCAACTAACTCAGATTCGCTAAATTCGTTAGTTTTATGTCTGGCGAGGATGGCTTCACGTCGACGTTCAGCAACCTCTTTGGAAGGGGGGCTTCCTCCGTACCCATGTTTTTTCAAAACTGTCACCCAATAAATTGTTCAAGTAAAAACCCTGCAGCAAAAAATACAATACCTAAGACAGCGGCTATAGCAATGCCTCCACCTATCACGATGGCAACAATAAAAAGGATTGATCTTAAACGATGCCACCACTGGATTTTTGCTTTTTCTCCAGTGGAAACCTTACGTGGAGGTTGGAACCAAATTCCAGATAATGCACCGATATTCCATTTTTGATCTACACCTTTTTCAACATCACCATCAGGAGGTAACCAATTCTTTCTGATGGAGTGAATCTCAACTCCACTGAATAAATCAGTATTTTCTTCGCTAGGTAATAGTTTTGTGACAGGGAAAGCGACACGAATCATGGCAGGCTTAATAAAACTAAGAAAAAACTGGATCCAGAAAAATAGAATCAGAGCACAAACCCCGAAGGTAAATAAAGGCATGGAAGAAGACATTAATGAAAAGAATACAGGACACCGTGTCACAGCAAAAGAAATACCACCAGGATCTGAAATTTTAGAAGAATCAAAAGACTTATCAGACCAGAGAAAATGGCCTCAAATCATTTTTTTAATAGGCCTTGTTGTCGTAATTGTCATGTCGTTCGTTCAATTCCCTTACTATGCCTATGCCCCCGGATCAGTTAATGCGTTGACAGAACGTGTAGCTATTTCTGGAACAGAAACCTTCTTACCTGAAGGAGAAATTCTTTTCACTACCGTCTCTCAAGATTCAGAAGTCAACGGCTGGGAATTTTTACAAGGAACCTTTGATGAGTCAATTCTTCTTATCAATGAAAATGTAATTCTCGGAGAGCGTGACCGTAGCGAGGTTCGAGCATTCAATCTTGAATTGATGAGGTCATCGAAGATGACTGCAGTTGCAGTAGCACTCCAGCATTTAGGTTATGAACCCTATTTGGCAACCGGAGTGGGAATGATTGAAGTGCAAGGCCCAGCAGAAGGATTACTTACAACGAATGATGTGATAACGGCAATAGCTACGGATGACACAATTGATTCAACAGATTGGATAGAACTAAACACGTCAGAAGACTTGATCTCTAAATTGCAAACGTATTTTCCTGGGGACACTGTCGTTTTCAGAGTCGAATCTGTAACAGGAGCAAACCAACATCAAATACCCATTGTTCTTGGTTCCCGACCAGATAATCCAGATGCAGCATTTCTTGGCATTTCGGTGCAGACCAGGATCGAAGATGCACCAAATATGCCCTTTTCAGTTCACTTTGACACTGGAGCAGTAGGTGGCAACTCTGCTGGTCTCGCTCTTACCTTGTCCGTACTTGATTTAGTCACTCCGGGAGAATTAACTGGGGGGCTACGAGTCGCGACAACAGGCACTATTTCTCTAAATGGTGATGTCGGCCCTATTGGCGGAATCGTACAAAAAACAATTACTGCTCGACGATCTGGTGTTGATCTATTCATAGTTCCAACAATTGAATACCAAGAAGCGATTAAATATGCCAAAGGTTTAAATGTTGTAGGCGTAGACACCTTAGATCAAGCTTTGAATGCCCTCGCTGAAGCTGGAGGGAATGCTCTAAATCTTTCTCTTTCAAATAACTAAATCAACGGTGTAGAGGCTGCTGCCTAGAACGGTAGGATTTTATCTATGAGTTCAGACGCGCCTCCTCCATCAGAACGACCAGACTCTTCTGCATCTAATCCACGAGCATCAGCCGGCGGATTTATGGGTAGAGCCAGAGGAAGAAGAATCACTGGGGGTAATCCCAGAAAATTTCGAACAATAGCGGTCGGTATTTTTGCACTCGTTACTTTCGGCCTAATGTTTTTCCGAGGGCTTGCGAGTTTTTATACCGATTTTCTTTGGTTTGATCAACTAGGTCACGGCGATGTTTTCACTTCAGTTTTTGGCGCACAGGTAGTACTCGTTCTAATTTTCACCTTTATTTTCTTCGCTTTACTCTTTATCAATCTGCGAGTCGCTGAGCGTCTAGCTCCAGCAATACGACCTCCGGGACCTGAAGAAGATATTTTGGGTCGCTTCCACGTACTTTTTGGAAACCGCACATTGCGTATACAACTTATTTTATCGCTGGTACTTGCTCTACTTGTAGGGATCGGAGTGTCAGGCCGATGGCAAGAATGGCTGCTTTTCACTAACGGAGTCGACTTCTCAACCGCTGATGCACAGTTTGGGAAAGACATTAGTTTCTATGTTTTCCAACTGCCCTTCTTAACTTTTGTAGTTAATTGGCTGTTCCGTAGTCTTCTTATTGTTTTCTTCATAACAGCAATCGCTCATTATGTAAATGGCGGTATACGTTTACAGACTTCTGGAGACAGAGTAAAACCGAAAGTGAAAGCCCACTTGTCAGTGGTTCTCGCTTTTCTTGCTCTGGTTAAAGCGGTTGACTACTGGTTCGCTCGATTTGAGCTCACTACCTCAACTCGCGGACATGTTGATGGCGCGAGTTACACGGATGTTAAAGCACAATTACCTGCTACCAACCTGCTGATTTTAATTTCTCTGTTTGCAGTACTTCTTTTGTTAGTAAACATCCGACGTAAAGGGTGGGTACTGCCGACACTAGCTGTAGGTCTCTGGGCTTTTGTTGCACTAGTAATGGGAAGCATTTACCCTGCGGTAATACAAAACTTAAGAGTCCAACCAGCAGAATCAGAAAAAGAAGCTCTCTATATTGAACGCAATATTGATGCAACACGACAAGCTTTCGGACTAGATCAAGTAGTGGAAGTTCAGATCGATGATTTTGATACAGAAATAAGCGCAGTCGATCTTCTCTCTAATTCATCTACCGTGCGCAATATTAGGATCCTTGACCCTGTTGTTGTCCAAGGAACTTTTGACCGTCTACAAGGAGAACGCGAGTTTTACCGCTTCTCTGATGTTCTTGACTCCGACCGGTATCAAATAGGTGGAGAAACAACTCAAGTACTTTTAGGCGCACGTGAACTCGATTTAAATGAAACTCGTTCATGGGAAAGCCAACATGTCGCCTTTACTCATGGCTACGGGTTAGCAATGGCTCCGGTGAGTAAGGTAAGAGGCTCTGGAGATCCCGATTTTGTAATAGGAGATCTTCCCGTCTCAATTGATGACTCGGTGGAAGTAACACTCGACACACCTCAAATCTATATAGGAGAAGGTCTAGGCGGTTATGCAGTAGTAGGAGCTAGCCGAGACGAAGTTGATTTCACAGATGAAAATCAGGAAACTCAAGATGTTCGATATGACGAAATTGATGGCCAAGGTGGAGTAGAAATAAACTCCTTCTTACGCAAAGCCGCATTCGCATTACGATTCGGCCAAATCGAACCATTAATCTCTAATTTCTTAACTGATGAATCACGAATAATTTACGTTCGAGACGTAAGAGATAGAGTCGAGAAACTGGCACCGTTCCTCGAATTTGATGCCGACCCTTACCCCGTGATCCTTGACGGAAGACTGGTCTACGAAGTTGACGGCTACACCACAAC
>CAJXEU010000094.1 GCA_913052525.1 uncultured Actinomycetes bacterium | reverse complement strand
CGGAGAAGACGCAGGGCTTATCACCGCTACTTCACGTCACGAAAATTTAGGTTTCGTAGGAGAAATTCAAGCTATTAATCCGACAATCGTTAATGATTTGCTGAAAGAAGGGCATATACCTGTTGTTTCGAGCATTGGCGCTGACGAAAAAGGACAGGCTTACAATATAAATGCTGACACAGTGGCTTCATCTTTAGCAGCGGCTCTAAAAGCTAAACGAATTCTTTATTTAACAGACATTGAAGGTCTACGCGCTGACATGGAAGACCCGAAGAGTCATGTTTCTGAAATCACAGCTTTTGATTTACAGGTGATGATTGACGATGGAACTATAAGTGGGGGAATGATTCCGAAAGCTGAAGCATGCCTTGAGGCAGTAAAGGCAGGAGTAGGTTCCGCTCACATGGTTGATGGACGAATATCGCACGTTATCTTACTTGAGCTTTTCACCGACTCTGGCATAGGAACAATGGTTCTTCCCGATCAGGAGAAAAAAAATGACTCCTGATCGCTTACTTATGAGCAATTATGGGCCTCCGCCTATCAAATTCGTCAGTGGCCAAGGAACAGTTCTTTTTGATGACAATGGGAAAGAGTATTTGGATTTCTTGTGTGGGCTCGCAGTTACTAGTCTTGGTCACAGTCATCCAAGAGTTGCAGAGGCCTTAACGGTTCAAGCAAAGACACTTCTCCACGTGTCAAATTTGTTTGATACAGACCCACATATTGAAGTCGCTAAAACACTTGATGAACTCATAAGAAAAGAAACGAACATAGAGATTCCAGGAAGAATTGTTTTCCAGAATTCGGGAGCAGAGGCCAACGAAGCTGCCATCAAGTTGGCTCGAAAACATCAAGGTCAAGGACGACACGTTATTCTTTCAGCCCTTCGATCATTTCATGGTCGTACTTTAGCGACATTGGCGGCCACTGGACAGCCAGAAAAACATGAACCATTTAAACCTTTACCAGAAGGATTTAGACATGCTACTTGGAACGATCTTGATCATTTTGCTTCCCTCGTTGATTCCTCAGTGGGAGCCATACTTCTTGAACCGATCCAAGGAGAAGGAGGGGTAAATCCTGCAGATCCACAATTTCTAAAAGGAATCAGAAAAATTTGTGATGACCATGGCATTTTGCTGATTATGGATGAGATTCAAGCGGGATTAGGAAGGACTGGTAAGTGGTTTGGTTTCCAACACGCTGGTATAGCTCCGGATATAGTCACTTCAGCTAAGGCACTAGGTAATGGAGTACCTATTGGAGCAGTTTGGGCTATTGAAGAAGTGGCTTCTGCTTTTAAACCTGGAGACCACGGATCAACATTTGGTGGTCAACCGCTGGCTGCCTCAGCAGCACAAGCAGTCTTGAAAACCATGATAGAGATAGACGCTCCTTTACTTGCGACGGAGAGAGGACAAGAACTTATTAGCATGCTTGAAAAAGTTAGAGGAATAGAAAGCGTCAGAGGTTCTGGCCTTCTCTTAGCGGCAGAACTGGATGCGGAAATTTTAAGTAAATGGACGGCTCCCGAAGTAGCGCGAGAATGTTTAGAGGCGGGATTAGTAGTAAACGGCGTCACCCCAACATCCTTACGCTTGACACCACCGTTGACAGTCAGCACAGAAGAGTTGACTAAAGGCGTAGCCCTTTTAGAAAAAGTCTTGAATAGCCCTAAAGGAAAGGAATAAAAATGAAACACTTTCTTGAAGTAGATGACTTGAATGCCGCTGAAGTCACTGAGGTTTTAGAACTCGCAAGTATGAAGGAATACCCAAAAAACCTTGATGGGAAAGGCATGGCTTTAATTTTTGAAAAACCATCGCTACGAACACGAAACTCAATGGAAATGGCGGTATTCCAACTGGGAGGACACCCAATTTATATAAGACCCGAAGAGGTGGGTTTAGACAAGCGCGAATCTGTCGAAGATGTCACTAAAACACTTTCTTGCTTTCATTCCATGATCGGAGCAAGAGTCTTCAAACATTCAACCGTTGAGCGAATGGCAAGAGAAAATAAGATTCCGATAGTCAACTTATTGTCAGATGAAGCACACCCGTTACAAGCGTTAGCAGACGTACTGACAATGCAACAAGAACTAGGAGATTTGAAAGGACGTTCAGTTGCTTATATAGGGGACGGAAACAATGTCTTCAGGTCTTTGGCGTTAGCTAGCGGATTCCTAGGTATGGAAGTTAGGTTCTCAGGACCATCTGAATATCAACTTAGAGACATAGATCGGGATCGGTTGGGGTTAGCTGGAGTGAATTTCACGGAGTACAGCAACCCTGAAGAAGCCGTTAAAGACGTTGATGTGGTCTATACAGATGTTTGGACCTCTATGGGTCAAGAACAAGAAAAAATTCAACGCTATAAAGCATTTGAAGGGTTTCAAGTTAACGAAAAGTTGATGAGTCACGCTGGAGAAAAAACCATTTTTCTTCATTGCCTTCCCGCCCATCGAGGTGAAGAAGTAGCAGATGAAGTAGTAGATGGTCCAACCAGTCGAGTATGGGCTCAAGCAGAGAATCGGATGCACGCGGCTCGAGGCCTTTTAGCTTGGCTAGTTAAGAAAAATATAGAAGAAGAGGAAAAGATATGAGTAAAGCTCAACGACATCATCAGATAACTCAACTGCTTTCAGGTTCACTCATCTCAAACCAATCGGATCTTGTAGAAAAGTTAGAAGATATTGGAATAACAGCAACACAAGCCACAGTTTCAAGAGACCTTGAAGAACTTGGAGCGGTAAAGGTGAGACTTCCAAATGGAGAAAACATATATGCGATTCCTGAGCATCCAGTAGATCGAGTTCTTCCTGAAGACCATTTAAGACGTGTAATGGGTGAGTGGGTAGTCGAAATAAAAACATCAGAAAACATTGTTGTTTTACGAACACCGCCTGGTTCTGCTCATGTGGTCGCATCAGCTTTAGATCGAGCAGGACTACCTGAGATTTTAGGAACAGTCGCAGGCGATGACACTCTGCTGGTAGTAGCAACAAGTGGGGCCGGTGGAGAGCCCTTAACTCAAAACCTCCGACTTTTAGCAGGGCTATAAATCTAGAATTTATGAATGAGAGAAGAAAATGAGTACAAAAAAATCTGAGATAAAAAAAGTAGTCTTGGCCTATTCCGGAGGCCTCGATACTTCCATCATTCTCAAATGGCTACAAGAAACATATAACTGTGAAGTTGTGACTTTCACCGCAGATCTTGGCCAAGGAGAAGAACTAGAACCCGCTCGGATAAAAGCCGAATCAATGGGAGTAAAAGAAATCTATATTGAAGACCTGAAAGAAGAATTTGTTGCTGAATACGTCTTCCCTATGTTTAGAGCAAACGCTCTTTACGAAGGTGAATATTTACTCGGAACTTCTATAGCGCGCCCTCTTATAGCTAAACGTTTGGTAGAAATTGCTGCTGAGACAGGAGCAGACGCAATCAGCCATGGAGCTACTGGAAAAGGAAATGATCAAGTTCGATTCGAACTAGGAGCATATGCACTCAATCCAGACATAGAAGTGATAGCTCCGTGGAGAGAATGGGAACTTGGCTCTCGGCAAAGTCTTCTTGAATATGCAGAAAAACATGACATACCAGTGGAGATGAAAAGAGGTAAAGAATCTCCTTACTCAATGGATGCCAACTTATTGCACATTTCTTACGAAGGTGGACCGCTAGAGAATCCTTGGAACGAGCCCGCAACAGAAATGTGGAGATGGTCCGTGAGTCCTGAACAAGCTCCAAATGAAGCGACCTATCTAGAGTTGACCTATGAAAGAGGGGATGTAGTAGCCATTGATGGAAAAAAAATGACTCCTGCTGAAGTTCTAGCAGCGCTTAACAAAGTTGGTGGCGAAAATGGCATTGGTAGAACGGACATTGTAGAAAATCGTTATGTAGGTATGAAGTCAAGAGGCGCTTATGAAACACCTGGCGGTTCAATTCTTCTTAAATCTCATAGAGCTATAGAGTCCATCACACTTGATGGCGGTACAGCTCATTTGAAAGATGAACTTATGCCTCGGTACGCGGAAATTATTTATAACGGCTTTTGGTTTAGTCCCGAACGGGAGATGCTCCAAGCAGCGATTGACTATAGCCAGATCAAAGTAAATGGCAAAGTTCGTCTTCGACTTTATAAAGGAAACATTGATGTTGTAGGCAGAGAATCTGAAGACACTCTTTTTGACGAAGCAGTGGCGACTTTTGAAGAAGACGAAGGTGCTTACAATCAGGCAGATGCAGAAGGGTTCATTAAATTAAATGCATTGAGATTACGGACCGTTGCCCGTAGGAATGCATCACGTCAGGAGAAATCATGACAACGCTTTGGCATGGACGTTTCAAAGGAGGGTCAGCTGAAGCTCTTAAAGCTTTAAATGACAGTCTTTCTTTTGACATGAGAATGTATAAAGAAGATATTGAAGGATCAAGAGCGCATGTGCGTATGTTGGCGCGGGTGGAGTTAATAAATGAACCTGATAAAGAGGCGATTCTTAGCGCTCTGGATCAAACAGAGGATGAAATATCTAAGGAAAGATTTGTATTTGAACCCAGTGATGAAGATATTCATACAGCAGTAGAAAGAAGAGTCACAGAGATAGCAGGAGAAGCAGGTGCTCGTCTACATACGGGGCGA
Organism: uncultured Actinomycetes bacterium; assembly: GCA_913052525.1. GTDB lineage: Bacteria > Actinomycetota > Acidimicrobiia > Acidimicrobiales > MedAcidi-G1 > MedAcidi-G2B. Next base: position 1,077 of record CAJXEU010000094.1, on the reverse strand, counting down.
AGTAGAAACGATCAAGTTGCAACAGACCTTCGTCTATGGGTTAAACGAGAGATAAAAGAAATATCGGGTTTGGTTACAGACTTTCAAGAAACCCTGATTTCACAGGCTATTACTTCAAGAGATACTTATCTTCCGGGTTATACCCATATGCAACAAGCGCAGCCTGTCATGCTCGCCCATCACCTTTTGGCTCATGGGTGGGCATTTAGTCGTGATGTGGATCGCCTACTTGAGGCAGCGAATCGAGCAGATGTTTCTCCCTTAGGCGCAGGAGCGTTAGCGGGTTCCTCGTTGCCTCTTGATCCAGATGGAGTTGCAGAAGATTTAGGGTTTAACGGACGATTCAATAATTCATTAGACGCAGTGTCAGATAGAGATTTTGTTGCTGATGCCCTGTTTGCTTTAACACTCTTAGGGGTTCACTTATCTCGTATAGGGGAAGAATTGATTCTCTGGTCGAGTACCGAGTTTGGATTTGTTGAGTTAGATGATGCATTTTCAACAGGATCGTCAATGCTGCCTCAGAAGAAAAATCCTGATGTTGCCGAATTAGCTCGTGGCAAGGCTGGTCGTCTTATCGGACACCTAACTGGGTTTTTAGCGACTTTGAAAGGTCTTCCATTTGCTTACAACAAGGATTTACAAGAGGATAAAGAACCATTGTTTGATGCTTGCGACACGACTCGGTTGCTCCTCTTAGCGCTCAATGGCATGGTGGGAACAATGACGTTCAATGATGAGAAAATGAAAGAACATGCAGATAACCCGAATGCAGCTGCTATTGATTTAGCCGAATATCTAGTAGCTAAAGGTGTTCCTTTCAGGGAAGCTCATGTCATAGTTGGCGGTCATGTTGCAGCAGCTATGGGTAGTGAGGAGTCTTTGGTTCAGATTGTGTCCTCTGATGAAAGATTAGGGCCAGAGGCCGCTGCTCTTCTAGTTCCTGGCGCTGCGGTAAATATGCGTACTACTCCTGGTGGTGCCGGTCCAGAACCGGTAAAGGTTCAACTGGAAGAATTTAAAAAGCAGTTGCAAACTCAGCAGGAACGGCTCAGAGAGTGATATTTAGAGCAATTG
>CAJXEU010000093.1 GCA_913052525.1 uncultured Actinomycetes bacterium | reverse complement strand
GTTCCAACTACAACAGGTATTACTGCAGCAGAAAGAGTTCGTGGCCTCACCCCTAAAATCCAGTGGTTCATATTGATATACATTCTGCCAGTTAAACAATGATTAGTGGCTAGATATTCCTATTCACCACTCACTCAGATGTACAACATCTTCTAAAGGGCGTCTTTCTCGTGTAGCTGAAGTGCTCAAGCGATCATTTTCTGCAGCCCAACCAATCGCTATAGTTCCAATCGCTTGCGCATCCTTTGGAACAGAGAAACGTTGCGAAACTTTTTCTTCATTCCCAAATTGACCAAAAAAACAGCACCCCATCCCACTTTCAACAACTAAAAGTTGTAAAGCTGTCGCTGCAGACGCCGCATCTACTATCCAATATGGGATTGGCCATGCATTAACACTCTCACCAAGCCCACTGCTCTCCTTATCTTCTTCTTGGTATCGATTCAAGTATCGTTCGGGAACCCCATAGGGCACTACCAACACTGGTGCTAAAAGCAAACCTGGCCACGGAAAAGCATCTCTTCGGGCCTCGTCAAGTGTGGCATCCCAATAAGATGCCACTTGATTTTCCCCATGTAAAATCAAAAATTCAACGCCTTGACTATTTCCAGCCGTTGGAGTTCGACGCGCCCTATCAATTAAATCCCTAATGACTTTCAAATCGACGGGAGTTGTCTCATAACTACGGCAACTTCGTCGCGCCGCTAAAGCTTGAGTAACACTTAAAGAATCCTGGGGCCCGGTTTTCAAATTTCTAAGCGAGTTTTGCTAAATCCTCTGACATGGCCCAACCCCAAGCCACTACGGTATCTCCACGTTCCATATCTAGGCCTTTAAACAAATCATTTGTTTCTTCAGGAACATCTTCAGGTTTGAGTGAAGAATGATCAAAGACACAAGGCTGAGAACCGTCACCTACCGCAGTAAACGATCTTTCGTCATACGACAAAGAGGAAAGACCGAATCGTTTTACGAATCGTCGACCCCAAGCTCGTTCTTCTCCAGAGGCGCGATGGTTAGGGCGAGGGATCAAGTTTGAAAGCGGCTTATAAAGTTCCAACGCTCCAGAATCATTAAATCTTGAACCGAAGACAACGTCTTCATCTGGGAAAGCCATTACAGCACGTCTTTGCAACTCAGTGAAAACAGCCCGCAAAACAGTATTTCTTCGCGAACTCGGTTGGATTGAAGAAGCGCCGATTATTACACTCGGTGTTCCTCCTATCCTCTCCAACGTAGAGAACGAGAAACCCTTCAAGCGGCCGCCTTCACGTGCAGTTGTGACCAAAACCCAAGCTTCTGCCTGTTTCGAGAGTAAGCCAATTCCAAAAGAGTTACTTCCCTCTTCACTCAGTGCAGCCATTTCTTCGATTTCAGCATCGCCTAGCATCGAACAATCTTTTGTCTCAACCTCAATAGCCACTGACTCCACCTCCGACTGCTGCCCAGTAAACGCTGAGCATTTTCTCTAACCACCTTCTAAACACAAATAATCGCGTCATCCAGTTCAAAAGGTAGATATCCAGCCTGCCGTGTTGTTGTTGAGTTGCCAACCTCTAAAGGTCTTCTGTCTAAATCAACCAATAACTACAGAGTCCATACCTAACAAGATTCGAAGCTCCGCGACTAATCCTCCATTTGTGTCTACCGAGTATTCATCTGGCAGCCGCACCACTTGTTTAGGTCCAATCTCTAAGAAAACTTCTGCCTCCCCAGAATGCTCTTCAAATAGTTTCTTTAATTCCTCAATACGATCTTCCAATGTGTCATTTAATGGCAATTTCACTCGAAGGGGCCTGATGACATCACTATCAGAGGGAACAAAAACTTCAATCTCCTGTGCAAATAACTTCGGAGAGTCTTCTCTTTCATTTAACCGTCCTTTGATAAGTACGATCTGGTCATCTTCAAGCTTATGACCGTGCTCCTCCATAGTTTTTGGAAAGATCATGACTTCAATCGAACCTGCAAGATCCTCAAGATGGAACGAAGCCATCAATTTTCCTGCTCTAGTCCACCGTTTATCTAAACCAGAAATCACCCCGCCAACCGTTCGGAAGACTCCTTCCTCTTCTTCAAGTAGTCCAGTAACATCAGTGTCTGCACGTCGTCGTAAACTTCCTTCAATGCCCTTCAACGGATGATCTGATATGTATAAACCCAGCATCTCTTTTTCAAATGCAAGTCGTGTCATCTTGTCAAACTCAATATCAAGAATGGGTTCACGTTCATCAAAAACAGGTCCTTCTTCGCTCTCCCCAAAAAGAGACAAAACACCTATTTCATGTTCCCTGCGGCGGGCTAACGTGTGATCAATTATTGACTCTGAGGCTGCAAGCAGGCCTTGGCGCTGATATCCGAAACTGTCAAATGCGCCTGCCTTAATCAATGATTCCACCGATCTCTTATTTAACACAGTTGAATCACAACGTTCGGCAAAATCGTAGAAATCTAGAAAAGGACCGCTGGAGTCTCTTTCTTCAAGAATCCTGTTTACTAAATTCTCCCCAACATTTCTCACTGCAGAAAGTCCAAAAGTAATCTGAGTTAACTCCTTACTCTCTTCTTTTTCTGCAACGGGATAAAAGTCGCTACGAGCAAGGTTGATATCTGGAACACTCACGTCAATATTCATTGAACGGCATTCATTCAAATAGATTGCTGCTTTATCTAAATTTGTCTTAACACTTGTGAGTAGTGCAGAAAGATACTCAACCGGGTAATGGGCTTTCAGGTAAGCAATCTGATAAGCAATATATCCGTACCCATACGAGTGGCTTTTGTTGAATGCATAATCGGCAAACCCTTCGATAATTGCAAATAAATCTTCTCCTAACGCACCGCCGTAACCAGTTGTTTCACATCCTTGGACAAATTTTTCTCTTTCCTGTTGCATCAATTCTCGAACTTTTTTACCACAGGCCTTACGAAGATTGTCTGCTTGCTCTAAGGAATACCCTGCAAATTTCTGAGCAACACGCATAACGGACTCTTGATAGATCATTAAGCCATAAGTATTCCCCAAGATTTCTTCCGCGTCCTCGTGAAAATATTTCACAACTTGACGGTTATTCTTTCTATCTGCATAGTCATTATGCATATTTGCAGACATTGGGCCTGGCCTATAGAGCGCCACTAAAGCAGCCACATCTTCAAAACTGTTTGGAGCAAGCGATCGCATTAGCGTCCGCATCGGGGCGGACTCAAGCTGGAAAACACCTATAGATTCCCCGGCCGAGAGGAGAGCAAAAGTCTCTGGGTCGTCAAGTGGAACTTGATCTATATCTACTTCCTCTCCCTTAATTTTTTTAATAATTTCAAGTGTGTCGGTGATTACATCAAGATTACGAAGGCCAAGGAAATCCATCTTGAGCAGGCCGAGATCCTCTACTCCGTGCATTTCATACTGAGTTACTACTGGTGCTTCATCTGCATTCTGACCTGAAGCAGGTTTCCTCTGCACTGGTAAATACTCAGTTAAAGGCTCTTTTGTAATGACAACTGCTGCTGCATGGATGCCGTCTTGACGTCTTAACCCTTCAAGACCGCGGGCAACATCTACCACCCGCTTGACGTCTCCATCGGATTTATACATTTCGCGCAGTTCCGTTGCCATCTTGTATCCGTCAAGGTGTTGTTCGTCTTTTTCTAAACAAGCTGCAAGTGGAGTATCCCTACCCATGACTAGTGGAGGCATCACTTTAGCGATCCTGTCCCCTACGTTATAGGGATACCCAAGAACACGAGCCGCATCACGAACTGCGGCTCTGGCCTTAATTTGAGAAAATGTCACGATCTGTGCCACATGATCACGTCCATATTTATCTGCCGCATATCGGATCAATTCATCTCGATAACGTGAATCAAAATCCATATCTATATCCGGCATCGAAGCACGGCCAGGGTTTAAAAAGCGCTCAAAAAGCAAATCATATTTTATCGGATCGATATCTGTGATTCCCAAAGAATAAGCAACAGCGCAACCCGCGGCGCTTCCACGGCCTGGTCCTACTCGGATGCCTCTCTCGCGTGCATACCGTATGAGGTCCCACGTAATTAGAAAATACGAAGAGAATCCGGAACCTTTTATTATTTCAAGTTCATAAGTCAATCTGTCTGCAACAGCATCCGAAAGTCTCTCCCCCCAACGATTCTTCGCCCCTTCTAAAGTCAAATGTTTCAAATATTCCGAACCATCAGAAAATGCTTCTGGAATCGGGAAATCAGGAAGTTGAGGGTTTCCAAATTCGATTTCTACATTTGCTCTTTCTGCTATCCACAGAGTGTTATCACAAGCTTCTGGAATTTCAGAGAAAAGACTCCTCATTTCTTGTGAAGTTTTTAAATAATGTTGGTCTCCAGAAAATTTAAACCGATTCGGATCACTCATAAAAGCGTTTGTTTGGACGCAAAGCAGCGCATCATGACTTTCTGCATCCTCTTGATAGGTGTAATGACTATCATTTGTTGCAAGTAAGGGGGCTTCGATTTCCCGTGCTATTTGCAATAACCGTGGATTGGTTTTCTTCTGTTCAGGCAATCCTTGATCTTGTAGTTCTATGAAAAAATTTTCTCTACCAAAAATGTCTTGAAGCCGAGCAGCCTTTGCCTTGGCTTCATCATATTCATCCGCTAGTAAGGCCTGTAGAACCTGGCCACCTAAACATCCGGAAGTAGCAATCAGTCCTTCATGATGATCGGAAAGGACTTCCCAATCCACTCTTGGCTTATAGTAATAGCCCTCCATGAAAGCTCGACTCGCTACCTGAATTAAATTTTTGTAGCCGACCTGATTCTCTGCCAAAAGAGTCAGGTGGTAATAAAGTTTTTTTCCTTTGCTTGTCTCTCCACCTGAATCATCAAGTCGTCCAGTACGCGCCGGTCTTTCTTCTCGTGATTCGTAAGCCATGTAAGCTTCGGTGCCAAGAATTGGTTTTACCTGATGGTCGCGACAGGCTTGGTAAAAATCTAAAATTCCATACATATTGCCATGGTCAGTAATCCCTAGAGCCTTTTGACCATCAGCGGCAGCAGCAGCAACTAATTCTGATATACGCGAAGCTCCATCTAACATGGAGTATTCCGTGTGTACGTGTAAGTGAGTAAATGAAGATGTCATCAGTGTTGCCTAAAAGACGAATTTATTCCTTCGTGATAAAAGAGACATTAGATGTCCGTATAAATTTTTCTACAAGTAGTTGCCATGCTGGTCTTCAGAAGGAGGTTTAACTGCTTCTATTTCTCCTCTACGCATACCTGCTAATTGTTGTTGTGCCGCCATTTGTTGAGCAAAGAGGGTTGCTTGTATACCTTGAACTAGACCTTCGAGCCAGCCAACCAATTGTGCATGTGCTATTTGTAGTTCAGCGGCAGTCGGGGCCTCTTCATCAAATGGAATGACTAGTCGATCTAATTCTTCTCTTAAGTCTTCTGTAAGAGTTGACCCAATTTCTTTAACGGAGGTATCGAATATTTCTTTCAATCGGCCTCTGCTCGCCTCATCAAGAGTTGCCGACCGAACTTCCTCTAATAGTTGTTTCATCATCGTCCCGACTCTCATTACTTTCGCAGGTTGTTCAACTGCTTCAGAGATCTCTAACTCTGCAATATCTTCGGGATTAGAGCTTGAGGTCAAAACCTCAGTCTGTTGTATTTCTTCTTGACTATTTGGCTCCATACACAGACTCTAGGCTGTTTCAATCATCATTGCAGTCACGTAACCATGCTTATTGCTGGGAC
>CAJXEU010000092.1 GCA_913052525.1 uncultured Actinomycetes bacterium | reverse complement strand
TAGACCGTGACGTTATACGAACAGTTAATTTGAATGATTTAACTAACCCAGATGCACTTGATTACATCCATAGTCGCCTCAAATCTATGGGTGTTGACCGGGCACTAAATCGAATAGGTATAAAAGAAAACGAGATAGTTCGCATCGGACGTTTAGAGTTCAGTTATGAATCTGAATAAGGAACTTAAATGAATAAGAAGACCATCGTTGTGAAAATAGGTTCCTCTTCTATTACAACTGATGAAGGGACGATAGACCGATCCAGAGTGAATTCGTTATGCAAAGAAGTTGCAGCTCTTCATGAACTCGGCCATAACTTAGTGATAGTGACTTCGGGGGCAATAGCGGCCGGACTCCTCCCACTGAATATGACCGGAGCAGAGAGACCTAAAGACTCAGAAACTCTTCAAGCAGTTTCTGCAATTGGACAAGGTCATTTAATTAGAACGTACCAAGAGATTTTTAACGACTACGGACTCGTTGCAGGCCAAGTATTACTCACTCCACTTGATTTCTTCCTCCGAACTCAATATTTACATGCAAGGTCAACTCTCAACCGGTTGTTGGAATTAGGAGCTGTACCAGTAGTCAACGAAAATGATGCGGTTGCTGATGATGAAATAAGATGGGGAGACAATGACCGTATCGCCGCACTAGTAGCTCATCTAGTTGATGCGGACCTGCTCCTTCTTTTAACAGACATAGAAGGAGTTTTAACCGCAGACCCAAAGACAGATAAACAAGCATCACTTATTGAAGAGATCATTGAAATAGATCAAACATTAGAAGATCAAGTCGGAGGGTCAGGATCTGTTCATGGAAGCGGAGGAATGACTTCAAAGGTTGCTGCAGCAAAAATTGCAGCATGGTCTGGAGTTCCGACTCTCATTGCTCACGCGCATCGACCAAACGTAGTTACAGATGCAGTGAACGGTGTTCAAGGAACCGGAACAGTCATTCACGCTCGAAGTACCAGACTTGGCGCAAGACGTCTTTGGATCGCTTTTGCTGTGGGCTCAAAGGGGCGAATCACAGTTGACGCGGGAGCAAAAGAAATACTTCAAGAAAGAAGAGTTTCTCTTTTGCCTGCAGGAGTAGTTGCCGTCAATGGTTCGTTTACTGCAGGAGAAGCAGTAGAAATTTCTGGATCAGATGGAGCCGTTTTCGCTAAAGGCTTAGCGCGTCACAACTCTTCTGATCTCGCTATAGTTGCCGGAAAACAAACAGAAGACCTTCCAGAGGGACTTTCACCAGAAGTAGTACACGCAGATGACCTAGTGGTTCTGCCGACTTAGCCGCGATGCAGCATTCTTCTTATAGGACTAAGTACCAGATGTGACTCTGTCACTCCAGACCGGAAAGCTGTGAAAGTGTAAAACAAACCAGAAATTCCAACAATCATCGGCGCCATCAAAAGAGAAGGAAAAGATCCAGTTAGGAATTTAAAGACAGCAGCCAATAAGAAAGTTAGTGCTGCTGGAACACCTATTTGAAAAGACAGTTTCTTCAATGATTGAAGTCCAGGTAAAGACTGTCTAACTACACGAGAAAGTAAAAATACTTCTAACCAAGAAGCAACAGCAGAACCTAAAGCCAAACCAACAGCACCTAGATGAGGACCATCTACTTCTCCAGTCGTAAACCCGCCTTGGTCAAAAGCCACAAGATCAAGAGGGAACATAAGGGCCAAACCAACAAGAGATGCAACAAGCACTCGAATTCCAGCAATTTGAGCTGGTCCTTTGGTGTTGCCCAAAGACCAACAAGAGGTTTGAAGAAGACGTGAAGCGGCTACGGCGGGAAGGCCAAGAGAGTAAGCAGACAAAACCATCCAAACAGTTGAAGCATCATCTGAAGAAAAAGAACCCCACCCAAATAGAGCATCAATAATTTGCTCACCAGCACTCATATAAATTGCAGCAGTGAAGAAGATAAAGAACAAACTCTTCCGCAGAGCGCTGTTAGATCGGTCGGTGAGTTCATCTGATAGCCCGGTTCTTGACATCTCTGGGAGCTCAGAAGCAGCAACACTCATCACAAAGAGACTTATTGGAAGAAGGTAAAGAACCTGCGCGGAAAGGAGTGTTGCAACAGCTCCAGTTGAAAGTAAAGAAGCAAGAAATAGATCAACGTAAGCAGAAATCTGAACGACACCACGCCCCGCTACAGCAGGCAGAAATCTACGGCGAATTTCAACTACATGAGGTAAGGACCTATTTACGGTTGGTCGTAGATCAGGAGCGATCTTCCAGACCGCAACCAACTGAACACTGAATTGCAGAATCCCGCCTGCAACTAATCCCCAAGCAACTGCTGTGGCGGCATCAAAAACATTCCAAGATCGAGTAAAAACAAATACCAAGACAACAATTTGAGCGATATTCCAGAGAACAGGAGCCACATAAGAAAGAAAGAATTTTCGATGACTATTTAGAACTCCGAGACACCATGCGGAAAGAACTAAAGCTCCTATACCTATAAAAGTAATACGCAACAGATCTACCGTTAACTCAAACCGAGCGTTGTCAAACCCGGGTGCGAGAATTGCAGCGATTGGTCGAGCCGCCAACACACCGAGAAGCACGAGGAATCCTGAAATAGCAGAGAGCAGGCCAAGAGTTGCACCAGCAGCTTTACTTGCTTCCTCTTTTCGGTCTTCACCCAATAGTTGGCTATATACCGGAATGAAAGAAGCAGAAAGAGTTCCTTCTCCTAAGAGATTCTGTAACAAATTAGGAATACGCAAAGCAGCAGCAAAAGCATCAGCGGCAGGCCCGAGAGCAAGAACAGAACGCAATAAAGATTCACGGATCAAACCCGATATTCGTGAAAGAAAAATACCCAGAGCAACCACTTGAGTATTAGAGGGTTTCTTTTTTTCTTGCTTTAGCAAAGAGTTAGCATTTGTCTCCACAAGCCGAGAGTAGTCTGTTTCTTCGCCTAGTGGCGGTCTACGCTCAGGATTTCGGTACGATCTACTATATGGAAAATCATTTTGAAGACGTTATAGGGGTGCGCGCCTCACTATCAAATGTTAATTACTTAGCAGACGACGGAATCGCTGGAATTGTCTATCTAGCTGACCGCCTAGGGAAGCCAATTCTGGTTGAAGGGCCGGCAGGTACAGGCAAGACACAATTAGCAAAAAGTGTGGCGGAAATGATCAACGCCCGTCTAATTAGGCTCCAATGTTATGAAGGACTTGATGAGTCAAAAGCTCTCTACGAGTGGAACTACAAGAAACAGCTACTGCGAATTCAAACAGAAGGAGCCGGAGACTGGAACGAAATTGAAGACGACATTTTCTCTGAAGAGTTCTTACTCACCCGCCCTCTTCTTGAAGCTATACGAGCAGAAGACCGAGTAGTACTCCTTATAGATGAAGTAGACCGTGTAGAGGTAGAAACAGAAGCTCTATTGTTAGAGATACTTTCGGATTATCAAGTATCCATACCTGAACTTGGGACAGTAGAGGCTAATCAAGTCCCACTAGTATTTTTGACCTCAAATGCCACACGTGAATTATCTGAAGCCTTGAAGCGAAGATGCCTTTATCTATATATTGATTACCCAGATTTAGAAAGAGAAAGAGAAATAGTTTTAGCTAAAGTTCCTGAAATAGATGAAAATTTGGCAGATCAAGTAGCACGTATCGTTCGATCCATCCGTCAATTAGACTTAAAAAAATCCCCTTCAGTTTCTGAAACCCTTGACTGGGCAAGAACTCTTATTCTCTTGGGAATATCAAAAGTCGATGCTCAAACAGCAACAGAGACAGTCAATATCCTCCTCAAATACCGAACAGATATTGAAAAGGCCATAAAAGAGTTTACCGATAGCCCAGACGGATTATCGGAAGAGGAAGAGTAGTTCATATTCTATGACTATCACTGAGCCCGAATTGGAAAATTCACCTCTCCTTGAACTTCTCGGCGGTTTCATAGTCGAATTAAGGGAAGCAGGACTTCCAGTAAGTCTCACAGAGAACCTGGATGCTATGGAAGCAGTGACTCATATACCGCTTGAAGATCGAGAATCTTTTAAGTACGCGCTGGGAGCGACACTCGTAAAAAATCACACACACTGGAAAGCATTCGAAGTTGTTTTTGAAGTCTATTTTTCGATGCGTGGTGAAGAATATGTCATTGGGTCAGAAACCGAAGGTGAACTCTCAGGTGATGAACAAGAGGGTGATGAGAATGCGTTACCTGGCCAAGGACAACCACAAGGCGGGGGAGGAGGGATGCAGTCCCTAACCCCTGAACAACTAGCAGAGATGCTCTTTAAAGCACTTTTAAATGGAGACATGGCAATGTTGAGCGCACTGGCTCGACAAGCAGTTATGCGATTTGCCGGCATGGAGCCAGGCCGTCCAGTCGGAGGAACTTATTATCTTTATCGGACCCTGAGAAATCTTGATTTAGATGGAGTCCTAGAGAAGCTTATGGAAGAAACAAAAAATCAAACTTCTCAACCTTTGAGCCAATTTGAGGAAAGACTAGAACGTGACGAATTTCTAGATCGCATAGAGAAATTAAAAGCAGAAGTTGAAGCAGAAATACGCCGACGCTTAGTAGCAGATCGCGGAGTAGAGGCGATGGCGCGAACTCTACGGAAACCACTCCCCGAAGATGTTGATTTCATGCATGCCTCTCGAGAAGAAATGAGTGAACTACGTAAAGCTATTTACCCACTTACGAGAAAATTAGCGGTACGCCTCGCGAGAAAACGCCGTCACGGTAGAAAAGGACCGCTCGATTTCCGAAACACTATTAGACATTCCTTGAGTTACGGCGGGGTACCAGCAGAACCAAAATTCCGGTTCCCACGGCCGGCAAAACCAGAAATTATGGTAGTAGCAGACATTTCAGGCTCGGTGGCTTCATTTGCGCGGTTCACACTGCATCTGGTTTATGCAATAAGTAACCAGTTCTCAAAAGTAAGGTCCTTTGTCTTCATAGATGGATTAGATGAAGTAACTAGGTTCTTTGAAGGGGTGGAAGACATTGGAGAGGCAGTGCATAGGGTAAATACTGAAGCGGACGTGGTTTGGGTTGACGGACATTCAGACTATGGCCACGCTTTCGATGTTTTCTGGGAGAAATTTGGGCGAGACCTCAGTCCAAAAACGACGGTACTTATTCTTGGTGATGCACGGAACAATTATCATGCTTCTCAAGCTTGGATTATCCAAGAAATGAAAAAAAAGGCACGAAAGGTGTATTGGTTAAACCCTGAACCACGTGCGTATTGGGATACTGGTGATTCAATAGTTGGTGAATACACCACACATACCGACGGTTGTTATGAAGTTCGGAATCTAAGGCAATTGGAAAGTTTTGTAGAAAAACTAGTTTGATTTGATCAAACTTGACCGTTGCGAAGTAGCTCTGCGACACGGAAAGCGAGATCAATACTTTGACTTCCATTTAGACGTGGATCACACATTGTTTCGTATCGTTCTTCAAGGTCGCTGTCTACAACTTCGGCTCCACCGCCTAAACATTCGGTAACATTGTCGCCTGTCAGTTCAAGATGAACTCCACCAGGGTGTGTGCCTTCGGAGCGATGCACGGCGAAGAATCCTGAAACTTCAGTAAGGACATCTTCGAAATGTCGAGTCTTTCTTCCACCTTCTGCAGTGAAAGTATTAGCATGCATAGGATCACACACCCAGACCACTGGATGGCCTGATTCTTTAACTGCTTGAAGAATTGGAGGGAAATGGTCACCGATTTTCTCTGCACCCATTCTCACAATGAGAGTAAGGCGGCCCGGTTTTCTGTCAGGGTTGATGGTTTCACAAATTTCTAGAACTTCTTCAGGGGTAGCAT
>CAJXEU010000091.1 GCA_913052525.1 uncultured Actinomycetes bacterium | reverse complement strand
CATGAAGGATTCGTTGTCACCTATAACCAAGCGACCTTCGAAGGACCACAGGGAGAAATCTTAGAAAGAGATGTAGTGCGTCACCCAGGGGCAGTAGCAGTGGTTGCTTTAGACAAGGGCGAAGTGATTCTCGTCAACCAATATCGTCCCGCCTTAGAAACCGTCACACTCGAAATACCAGCAGGAAAACTTGATATTGATGGAGAAAAAAGAGTTGATGCAGCACGGCGAGAGTTAAACGAAGAAACCGGATTAGATAGCCAAGATTTCACCCTTTTGTCAGAATTTCACAATTCAGCAGGATTCACTGATGAACTTACTTCAATTTATTTAGCAAAGAATTTGGTTCCCACAGAAGCTAAAGCGGTCAGCGTTGAAGAAGAATATTTGACTGTAACCAGAGTGTCTTTTGAAAAAGCACTGCGATTTGTAACCGATGGGGAAATCACCGACGCGAAAACAGTGATTGGACTCTTGGCGACAAAATTAATGTTTGATAGCTAGTTGTTGCTGGTTTGATTTACCGGCCTTCTCTTAAAGCGAAATAAGCCGCTACGGTTAACAGAAGAACTAAATAAGGGAGAAATCATGCTTGCAGCCGTCCTCACGAAGGTCCCAACAGAAGAACTTGTTATTGCGGATGACATTACACTTCGCGATATCGCACCTGGCGACGTACGAATAAAAATTGCACATAGCGGGGTTTGTCATTCCGACCTTTCTGCTATGAATGGAACAATTCCTCTAGAGCCACCAGCAGTACTTGGTCACGAAGGAGCTGGAGTGGTTTTAGAAGTCGGAGATGGAGTCACACATGTTGCTCCTGGAGACCATGTAATCATCGCTTTCTCTCCACCATGTGGAAATTGTAACTATTGTGTCAATCGTCAACAGCCCAATCTTTGTATGGCAGGATTTCTAACACAGCCACAATTCCGTCAAGGAGACACGGTGGTTCGAGCTATGACCAGCGCTGGGACGTTTGCTGAAGAAACAATCGTTCCTGCTATGGCAGCAATAAAAATAGATAACGATGTTCCGTTAGATGTTGCCGCATTAGTTGGGTGTGGTGTCACGACTGGAGTAGGAGCAGCGTTAAATACTGCCAAAGTTACTCCAGGTTCATCTGTGGTAGTTATTGGAGCAGGAGGAGTTGGAGTAGCTGCTATTCAAGGTGCAGCAATTGCAGGAGCCTCTGAAATCGTTGCAGTGGACCTCCATGAAGGGAAACTTGACCGAGCAAAAGCTTTTGGGGCAACTCATGCAGTTCTGCCAGATGACCTACCGGCAGTAATGGCTGAGATTACTGGCGGAGATGGATTTGATTTTGCTTTAGAGTGCATCGGGTTATCTTCAACTATGCGTCAAGCCTTCGACCTTACCCGTCGAGGTGGTACAGCCTGTATTGTCGGGGTGGGACGTATGGAAGATACTTTCTCGCTTTCAGCTTTCGAACTCTTCTTTTCGGAAAAAGTATTAGTTGGTTCCTATTATGGAGGGGCTGATGTTCGTTCTGATTTCAATCGATTTCTTAGGCTTTACAAATCTGGTCGCCTTGACTTAGAGGGAATGATCTCACGTCGTATAAAACTAGATGAGATTAATGATGCGATGGCCTGCATGGGAGATGCTGACATTATTAGACAGGTCATTGACTTCTGAAAAGAAAAATTTCACAAGATGATCTAAGATACTTAAAATCTTAGATTTGAGGAGATAAATATGCGCATATCAGTAGATTATGATCAATGCGAAAGTAACGGTATTTGCATGAATATAGCTCCGGATCTTTTTGAGATTCGCGATGATGACTTCCTCTATGTTGTTAACGAAACTCCAGATGAAGATCGACGAGAAGATCTAGAAAACGCGGTCATTCGATGCCCTAAACAAGCCATCACGGTTTCTGAATAATCACTTTATTTATAACTAAAAGACTCAGTTGACCTAGTAGATATGCCTTCAAGTAAACGAATGGGTACTAGAGCATTCGCTCTTTTGATTATCTCTTTTTTAACCATAGTTATTGGGTGTGCATCAAAAGATTTCAATACGTTTGACCAAGAAGCATTTGAAGAGTTAGTTCCATCTTTATTGGTTCCAGATAACCCTGAAATTGTGACATCAATAAAGTGTCCTACTTTTGAAGAAACTCAAAGTATCTGTACTGCAGATATTGCCGAGACCGAAATTTCTTTCATAGTTGAAGGTCCGGATAGTTCAGGGCAAATAAATCTTATCTCCGAATTTGGCCTCATTTGGGCAACAGATATTGGTCAAAAAGTGAAGGCTCAACTTGATTCTGACTTAGGAATTAGCAATCAAGTCATGTGCAGTCCTAATGTAAGGATTGCACAGAGCGGGGAAAGTTTTTCTTGCATCGTGACAGATCCTTCTGGAGGCAGCCGCTCTTTTGTAGCGGATATTCAAGACACCCAAGGTAACTTCCACTTACGACTAGATATAGAAAACTGAAGTATGGATGACAAAAAAGAGCAAAGGTCATTTGACGTAGTAGGTATAGGAAACGCCATTGTTGATGTTCTTTCTTCAGTAGATGAAGACTTCATTAAAGAACACCAATTAGTCAAAGGTGGTATGACTTTAATTGAAGCAGAACGTGCAGAAGCTCTCTATGAAGCTATGCCTCCAGGTTTGAAGATAAGTGGCGGTTCAGCGGCAAATACGATGGTAGGGATCTCTCGCTTGGGAGGATCTGCTGCTTATATAGGCAAGGTCAATAATGACGAGTTTGGTGACTATTTCAACGAAGATATGCGGTCCGCTGGAGTCAGTTTTCAAGGTCCGAGAACTATAGGAGGTCTGCCTACAGCTCGTTGCTTAATTCAAGTAACCCCAGATGCTCAGAGAACAATGAATACTTTTCTTGGAGTTTCTTCATACCTTGCAGACTCAGATATTGATGAAAGATTAATCGCTTCTGCTGCCGTCCTTTACTGCGAAGGTTATTTGTGGGATCGAGAAGTAGCCAAAGAAGCTATTCGAGTGGCTATGAATATCGCTAAAGATGCAAACTCTCTGGTTGCTCTTACGTTGTCAGATCAAATGTGTGTAGATCGGCATCGACAGGAATGGCGTGACCTGTTAGAAGACCGCGTAAACTTTGTTTTCACAAATGAAACAGAAGTCAAATCTCTTTTTGAAACAGAGGATTTCGACTCAGCGGTTGATCAACTTTCTAAATGTGTTAATTCCGCTTTTGTAACTCTTGGCCCAAAAGGCTCTCTTGTGGTTTCCGGAAATGACCGTATACGGATCGCTGCTGAAGCCATCGGAGGAGTGGTAGATACGACGGGGGCAGGAGACCTATATGCTTCGGGGGTTCTTTTCGGACTCTGCCAGGGTTTCTCTTTAGAAAAATCAGGGAAATTAGGCAGCCTGGTTGCCGCTGAAATCATTAGCCATCTTGGAGCTCGACCGGTAGCAGATTTATCAGGACTCGTAAAAAACGGTCTTCGCTGACCCGATCAAACATTTTTATTCATATAGAAGTAAATTGTTCGTATGAATGAACAAATGACATGCTTTGATGTGGAGACCTCAGATGGAGTAGCCACAGTGACCATGAAACGCCCAGAGCGTTTCAACTCAATGATTCCTGAATTCTGGACTGAACTACCGTCGCTAATTCGAGAACTAGATAGCAGCGGAGAAGTACGGGCCGTTGTTTTAGCTTCTACCGGACGCCATTTCTGTTCAGGAATGGACCTTGCTGTTTTCGGAGGAGGAGATAACTCTACGGGCAGTAAAGATCCTGGCCGTGTAGGCGCTATGACAAGAATGAATGTACTTCACCTACAAGAGACCTTTTCAGTATTTGAAAAAGTTCGAATGCCAGTGATCGCCGCTATTCAAGGAGGATGTGTTGGGGGAGCAGTAGATATGGTCACTGCAGCAGATATGCGTTACGCAACAGAAGACGCATTCTTTTGCATACAAGAAATCAACATTGGTATGACTGCAGACGTGGGTACTTTGCAACGTCTTCCAAAACTCATCCCAGAGGGTGTTTGTCGTGAGTTGTCTTATACGGGTAGAAGGATGCCAGCTTCAGAAGCAAAATCAGTAGGACTTGTCAACGAAGTCTTTTCTGATCAGGAAACCATGCTTGATGCCGTGCATGAGGTAGCTGCAGAAATAGCCGAAAAATCTCCTCTGGCTGTTTGGGGTACAAAACAGATGATTAACTATGCTCGGGACCACTCCACTGCCGATTCTTTAGATCACATAGCAACTTGGAACGCTGGAATGTTTCGTAGTGGTGATATGAAAGAGGCATTTACTGCTCAGGCGGAAAAACGAACTCCTGAATTTGAAGACCTTCTTCCATATCGCAATGGGGTAAGTGGACTCTAAATACGTTGGATTTTTGTAGGAAAAAGAATGAATTTTTAGCATTTCGCGCCATTAGTTATGTCTGTGCTTAGATAGAAAAGGGAAACATAGTTAGCATCTCACACACCGCATAGGAAAATAGGACAGACTATTACTATGTTTGAAATATCAGCAAGAGATGCACGCCGGATATCTCTTCAAGCTCAAGGGTTCACAGACTCAACACCCAAAGGTCCTATCGGCCCTAGAGACTTTAAAAAAGCAATGACAAAAATGAATGTGATTCAGCTTGATTCAGTTCAGGCAGTATGCCGATCACACTATTTGCCGATGTACAGCAGGCTAGGCGTTTATGAACAAGCAGATTTAGATCACTGGTTATGGAACTCTGGAAAAACTTTTGAAACCTGGTCACATGAGGCCTCGGTTGTTCAAGTGGAGTTAGAACCTTCGTTACGGTGGATGAAACGACAAGCGCGAAAAGGTGCGACTTGGGCTGGACTTCATAAGATGGCGAAACAAAACTCGGGTTATGTAGCTGGAGTTCTTGCAGAAGTTCAACAGAACGGACCAATTAATGCCTCTTCTCTTCGGGATCCACGTCCGCGAAAAGGCCAGTGGTGGGATGGTCGTTCAGACGGAACTCGGGCGCTCGACTGGCTATTCCGCACTGGTGAAGTAGGAATACGAAGAACATCAAATTTCAACAGGATGTATGAGCCATTTAGCAATGTGATCCCTGAAAAAATTCGCCATGAGGTAACTCCAGTTGATGAAGCAGCGCATCGAAACCTCTTAGAAATAGCTGCCCGTAGCCATGGAATAGGAACAGCAGCTGATTTGTCAGATTATTTCAGGATGAAATTGTCTGATGTAAGACCGCGTTTGGCAGAGTTAGTTGAAGATAAAAAACTATTAATAGCGCAGGTGCAAGGTTGGGAAGAACCTGCTTATTTACACCCAAGATTCAAAAACGCGAGCCCTGTGAAAGCCCGGACGTTACTTTCTCCTTTTGATCCAGTGGTGTGGTGTCGCCCGAGAGTTGAAAGAATATTTGATTTTAGTTATCGCCTAGAGATCTATGTTCCGGCTAAGAAACGTCAATTTGGCTACTACGTTTTACCTTTCCTCTTGGGCGACCAACTTGTGGGACGGGTTGATTTGAAAGCTGACCGTTCTTCGTCAAAATTGTTTGTTCAAGGTTCTTATGTGGAGAAGAAAGTGAATTCAGATCGAGTCGCTCAACAACTCTCAATAGAGTTAAACAGATTGAGGAAATTTCTTGGATTAAACGAAATCGTGGTTCGTCGACGAGGGAATCTATCTACCCAACTGATACAAGTTCGACGCGATTCGTAGAATCCTTCCATTGAACAAATAGTATTTTTATTAGTCATTTTGGCGGTTGGTTATGCAAGACTACTATTTCAAGATGTAAAGTCAATATTGAAGGGAAAGACGATCTTATGACTGATGTTGCTGAAAGCGATACCGGCGAACATT
>CAJXEU010000090.1 GCA_913052525.1 uncultured Actinomycetes bacterium | reverse complement strand
TGTTTTTTGGTAGCAGGACGCGAAGATCGTTGAACACCCAAAAGTAGAAGAAGTTGGTTCGACGAATCTGCGACGGAGTGAACACTTTCTGCCAGCAGAGCTGAAGAATGAGTAAAGATAAATCCAACAAACTTTGCGATAGAAATACTGATATTTGCTAGTAGTGCAGCAATTATCGCTCGTTTCCCACCACCAGCAGCCATTATCTCATCCTTTCAAATACGTTGAGCCAATAAGTTATTGTAGTTCTAGTTTCTTAAAGGCAAGTCCAGATAGTCTTTTTGATGTGGCGAAACGTAAACGAAAGAAATTTGTGACATCTCAGGTATCACTGCCTCCAGTGAGGCCCGGTATCCGCAGTCCAATGCGCACAGTGCCAGCAACCATCAATAGGCCACCTTATGCTTTGACAGGAAATCCTGGACCATCAATTTCTTCTAACATAAGAACCGAAGAAGAAATACAAAGAATGCGATTAGCCGGAAATGCTGCAGCAGAGGTTTTGCTCGAAGTTGAAGAGTTCATTCAACCAGGAGTAACTACAGACCGGATTGATCAGGAGATTCATGAATCTATTCTGGCCAGAGATGCTTATCCCAGTCCTCTAAATTATCGAGGTTACCCAAAGTCGGTTTGTACCTCTGTCAATGAAGTAATTTGCCATGGCATCCCCGATAGTCGTCCTCTAGTAGATGGTGACATCGTAAATGTTGATGTCACCATCTACATGGGAGAAGTTCATGGAGATACATCTGTTACCTTCTTCGTCGGAGACGTAGATCAAGAATCTAAACGATTAGTTTTCGAAACTCGGGCCGCTCTTTATGCAGGTATTGATTCGGTCAAACCCGGAGAACCAATAAATGCCATAGGGAGCGCTATAGAAAAACATGCCCGTCAACACGATCTAGGAGTAGTTAGAGAATTTATTGGCCACGGAATAGGAACCGAGTTTCATTCAGGTCTTCAAATAAAGCATTATTACGATCCCTACGACAGCACTGTCATAGTTCCTGGAATGACTTTTACTATTGAGCCAATGTTGACTCTTGGAAGTCCTGTTTGTGAAATGTGGGATGATGACTGGACTGCAGTTACAAGAGACGGAAGTCGGACTGCACAGTTTGAACATACTCTTTTAGTCACTGAAGAAGGAGTTGAAATTCTTACAGTCACAAGAGACGGTGTTGCCCCAGCCGACGAAATTTTGAAACTCAATAATTAAGTTTATTCCCAAGTAGCAGTTCCTGTTTCTGCCAATGCAACCCAAGTACGACCAGGAGTCATTCGAATTACTTCTCCGTCGACATGGTAAATGGCCGGCAAACTAGGGTCGGTTCGATCCCATTCTCCAATGATCAAATGACCGTCTGTGAATATCCATGCAACACCAGTTCCAATCGTTTCTGCTTCTGGAGAGGTTGATGCCGCAGGACTAGTTCCGTAGTTGACAAATTGAACGATCATGTTCGCTGGAGCGACGCGTACTCCGTTTGAGTCGATGTGTGCTGATCCTCCTTGACGTCGAGCCCATCCTGATCCACTCCATCTGTAGTCCACTTCGGTCCATCCAAAATCAATATCTACTCTTTCAGCAGGGACAGCAGAAGGATGTAAAGGTTCCTCGGATCCCCTAAATTCAAATGGTGCTGGAGGTAACTCCGTCCGTTCAGGCTGAGGATTAAGAGCCCAAAGTTGACTCGCGGAAGCATACAAATTGTGAGGTGCTCGACGTGTAGTTGACTGCCAGTAAGCACTTGAGGCTCTATCCCAATTTACTGATGTAACGTCAGAGCCGTAGACGATGTCTAAGGTGATTTGATTCGCTCCAGAATAAGCAAATAAAGGCATGTCGAATCCTGAAAGAAGAATCGGATCTGAAGTACGGGCAGAACGGATAGGCCCCACGGTACTCGGGCTTTCCGTTTGAAATATTGCCACAAGTCGAGTGAGTCCAGATTCTACAACCTCCTCGTAAACCACGTCTGCTTGGTTGATTCCAGATTGAGGTCTAGCAGCGCTTACATTATCAATCTTGATAGCTAACGCAGGACGAATAGTGTCCTCCCCAAGCAAGGCAGTCCAGCGCATCGCTATTAGAAGTTCTCTTAATCTGGAAATTTCTATTTCAGCTTTAGCAATGCTTCCTTTAATGAGACTTATCTCTGAGTCTGCAGAGTCGATTTGTTCTTCAATACCAGGAATGACAGACATAGCATCAGATCGATCTTCAACAGCAAGAGAACGACGCTCTTTGGATTGGGTAGTCCTATTAAACAGAGAATCTATTTCTCCTCCCAATTCCCGGAGGTTCTCATATATTGTTAATAGTTGGTCGTTAGCGTCGTTGATGATTGATTCGTACAACAATCTCGCTCGTATTTGTTCAAGAGCTTCTTCTGAAAGTTGAATAGATTGAGTGAGGACAGCATTGATGTGTTCATCATTTCTCACGTAAGCATCGATGGCCATTGCATGTCGAACAGCTGTCGGTTCTTCTAAAGACACATAACGGTCTATCAAGTTGTCCGCCATTAACTCTAGATAAATAGGGAGCAGAGAAAGTTTTTCATCTTCGACCACTATTCGAACTTCTACTTCAGCAACTAAATCAGATATGTCCGATAACTGTTTTTCATAACCGCTAATTAGCTCTTCTAGATTTTTTATTTCTGCTTCAAAAGAAACAATGGACGCTTCTTCTTCGTCTATTTGCTCAAGAAAAGTCTGTGCCCCAACTGCGGTTGAAGCCAGAACAGCGACAAGAAGAAAAAAAGTAACAATAGTGGAGAAAGAGTGCCGTCGCATACAACGAGCGTAGATCGTTTGAAGAGTCAAAGTGAGTCACTTCATTAATTAAAGTCATAAAGGTAGGGATTGATGTAAAAGTACTTCTTTATCTCGACTTTAGGTTAGTTTGGCAGGGTGACAACGGTTGCCATAGTTAATCAAAAAGGGGGAGTAGGTAAAACTACTGTCGCCCTCGGGCTGGCTTCTTCGGCTGCTAGTCGAGGCATTCAGACTCTCGTCATAGATTTAGACCCTCAAGGAAATGCGACAACAGGACTTGGACTTTTTGAACCAACTCGTTGTATTGATTCAGTGCTTGCTGAAGAGTTACCAGGGGGGATTCGTCAGACTATTGAAGAGTCGGGGTGGCCTCAAGAATGCGGCAGCATTCCATTGGTGGCAGCGTCTTCCCCTGAACTTTCTATACGCGAACCTCAATTAGCTATGGATCCTTTAGGTGCGCAAGAGCGCTTGAGTTCAGCATTAGGTGGGCAACATGATTCCACCTTTCCTTTGACAATAATAGATTGCCCTCCCTCACTTGGATTACTCACAATAAATGGCCTTTTTGCTTCTGATAGCGTTCTACTAGTAACAGAACCTGGAGCATGGGCGGTAGATGGAGTAGCCCGTATGTTACAAACAATAGAACGCATACAAACTCGCCGAGTTGGACAAGAACCGAAACTAGTAGGGATTGCTATTAACCGTCTTGCACGAACTCGTGATGCAAAATACTGGCATGAACAACTTCAGGATGCTTACCCTGAGAAATGTTTACCACCTATTCACCAACGAGCGGCAGTGTCGGAAGCATCGGCACAGTCAATGCCAATTCACGGGTTGGGTAAACGACCGGGAGCAGCTGAAGCCGCAGTAGAGTTCGACAAGGTTCTTGATTGTGTGTTAACTGGAGGTCATAGTGAATAATTACAATCCTCAATCACAGAGAAAAAGAAACGGGGCTCCAGAAATAAGCCCAGTAGATACTTTGCTGGAGAACTCTTCTACCGAGAAGGATCCAATAGTTGAGAGTCAAAGCCCTGCTTCGGGTACCCCAATTTCGGATTCTGAAATTTCCGCTCAACCGTTTGAAACCCCTCCAGTAGAAATGACAGATGAAAGAGTGGACCGCTTATATCGAATTGGAGTTTTTGCTGCAGTTGTAGCAGTGATTCTTCTTTTAGTTCGAAGGAAAAGAAGACAATAATTAAATGAGTTGTAGAGCGGGGGCGTCTAATCGCATTCGACCAGCTCCAAGTCTCTTCTTTATTTCTTTTTGGCCACTTTCACATATCCCGGCATAAGGACACCACCCACAGAGCGGACCAACATCGGTATCAAAACTGTCATGTTCGCAGTCTCTTTTGAGATCAGCCCATGTGCCAGCAAATTGGTTAGTGCTTTTACTAGTTAATTCTTGACTTATGTTAATCTCTAGCTCCAAAGAGTCTTTGCCGAGATACAACAGACGCCCTTTTGCAGGCAGTTCACCTGTTTCTGATTCAATAGCAGCGGCATAGAGGATAATTTGATCAAGTGCTTTATCTCGATAAGCAGGTTTCGGAGGCTTACCTGTTTTATAGTCAGTGACTACTGTTCCCTCGTTGGATTGATCAAGGCGATCAACTATGCCGTAAAAAGGAACTTCAGCCAGAGTCGCAGATACACGTTTCTCTGTGGAAAGAACGTCTATTTCGGCAGGGTTCTCCAATTCCCAAAGACCATCTATAGCCGTCCAAGCTTTCCAGCGGAATTCTCTTTGTTGTTCTTCAGTGAGTGCTAAATCTTGAAAGGCTTGGTTGTTGACTGTTTCTGACCAAGTTTCACTAGCAATTTTTTTGGCTTCTTCTCTTGTTCTCTGCTCTGGATCTTTTTCGCAGAGAACTTCTAAAACATGATGAGCGAAAGTGCCAATTAATGCAGGCTCCCCAGGCGGATCTGGGATTTTGTCAACATAACGATGCTTCCACTTACGCGGGCATTGTTTGTACATGTTTGCTGCTGACAGCGAAAAAAACTTTGGTAAAGAAGTCATCAGATATCTAAGGCAGATGGATCAAGTAGGGAACTATTTTTGACAAGGTATTCACGTCTTCTGCTGACATCAGATCCCATAAGAATTTCAAATAGTTCAATTGCTTTCTTCGCCTCTTTAGCATCTTCCATAGTCAGCTTTCTCAAGATTCTAGTTTCTGGGTCTAACGCGCATTCTGCTAGTTCCTCAACGTTCATTTCTCCTAACCCTTTGAAACGATTCCAACGAAGGTTTTCTGCTTTACGTTTTCCTTTAGTTAGTTCTGCGGTCACTGCATCACGCTCCTCCTCGTTGAAAGCACGATGAATAGTGTCACCTACTTTGCAAGTAAACAAAGGCGGTTGAGCTGCGAATACACGACCTTCTGTAAGCATCGGACTCATGTATTTATGGATAAGAGTTAGAAGTAAGCAACGTATATGACTTCCATCTACGTCAGCATCGCAGAGAATAACGATTCTTCCATATCGTGCATCTTCAAGATTGAAATCTTTTCCTGATCCTGCTCCAACGGCTGTAAATAAAGCTTGTGCCTCAGCATTATCAAGCACCTGTTTCAACGTAGCTTTTCCAGCGTTAACCACTTTCCCTCTTAAAGGGAGAATGGCAACATTGGCTGAGTTGCGTCCGGCTTTTGCAGGCCCAGCAGCAGAGTCTCCCTCAACGATTATTAGTTCTGAATCAAGGCCATGAGTTCTACAATCGGCAAGTTTGTCTGGCATGCCAGTAGAACCCAAACTTGCGGCACGCCGTTTGTTATCCAACATTTGTTTTGAACTGACACGATTAATTATCGCAGTAGCAATTTTGTCTCGTACTGCATTGATATGTGTTTTTGGTCCACTTCCTTCAAACCACTCGGTCAAGTTCTGTTTGATTACGTTGTAAACAATTTTTTCCACCGGAGGAGTACCAAGCTCTTGTTTGGTTTGTCCGCGAAATTGTGGTTCAGGAAACGTGACTTTTATTGCGGCTACTAAGCCTTCACCTACATCGTCTTTTGAAGCTCGATGTTGGTTCTCTTTTGCAAGTTTTGCCA
>CAJXEU010000089.1 GCA_913052525.1 uncultured Actinomycetes bacterium | reverse complement strand
GGCGTAGGCCAGAAGCAGGATCTGCGATCAAAGGCCAACCTAAACTTTTTGAAAAATTGGCTATAGAGGTGACATCCTCAGATCTGAGATCCATCGGTCCAGCTACAAGCAGTCCACGTTCAATATCAGGAAGCTCAAAACTGCTGATTTCTGATTCCACCTTCTGATGCTTCAAAGGAGAAGTTAAAGAAGGAAAAACTTCAGGTGGTTCCAGAGGCTCTCTTAACGGCCAATTGATATGAACAGGACCAGGATTTTGTCCAGTCGATATTTCCACTGCTGAATAAGCCAAAGCAAGAGAATTCGAAACTGAATCTGTCCCTGCCACTTGGGCTTGATGAAACCAGCGAACATGAGTTCCATAAAGATTCACTTGGTCAATTGTTTGCGGAGCACCTCTACTTTGAAGCTCAGGTGGGCGATCGGCGGTTAAGACAATTAGAGGTATACCGCTGTGAAAAGCTTCAATAACAGCAGGTAGGTAATTTGCAGCAGCTGTTCCCGATGTGCAAATAAGCGCAACAGGCTTTTTATTAGCTTTTGCAAGCCCTAAAGCAAAAAATCCTCCAGATCTTTCATCAAGATGAATAGAGACTTCTAAGCCATCAGTTCGATCTGCGGCCACAGTGAGCGGAGTGGACCGAGAACCAGGAGAAATTGCAACGTGTTCAACGCCAGAAGCTTGAAGTTGAGCAAAGAATCCCTGTAAGGACTCGTACATGCCTCTTTGGTTAGAAGAAATCATGAGCTCTCTTTTGTTGAAGCCAAGATTGGGCCAAGCAAAGCACGTAGTTTCACATCGGTTTCCAATAGTTCTCGGTCAGGGTCAGATCCTTCAACAACTCCAGCCCCTGCATAGAGAGTTGTTTCTCCATTGCTGATGAGAGCGGAACGTAAAGCCACTCTAAATTCTCCATTGCCAGATGAATCAAACCACCCTATTGGGCTAGCAAACCAGCCACGGTCTAACTCTTCGTATTTAGATCGAAGAACGGAAGAAGGACTGGTTGGATGTCCTGAAACAGCAGGTGTTGGATGTAAAGCTTTGATGATGTCAAGGAGATGAACTTGGTCTCCTATTTTGGCTGAAATAGGTGTGAATAAGTGTTGAATGCCGTGGAGACGCAGCAGTTCAGGATCAGAGGGGTGTTTCGTAGTGATGTCAAGAGTGTTTAATGCAGAATCAATAGCTTTCACTACTACATCGTGTTCAGATCGTTCCTTCGGACTTGTCATAAGCCCTTGGCCAAGGGCAGCGTCGGTAGCTGGTTCGAAGTGACGTGGAGCCGAGCCAGCTAAAGCAGCAGTGTGAAGATTTCCCTGATCTATAGCTACTAAACGTTCTGGCGTAGCACCTACAAAAGAAATACTTTCAGTGTCTACTCCAAAGGTGACACAAGCAGGGTACAGGTTACGCAGAGTTGAAAGGAGTGTGGATAGATCTGGATTTAGAGGAGTTCTTATAGATCTGCAAGGAACTGCTTTAGTGATATTTCCAGCATGAATATTCTCAAGAGCTTTTTCAACAAGGCGTCGATAATGGTTTCTTTCAGAAGTTGATGACCATAAAGAAGGATCAGCATCTGCAGGAATCAAAGGTAGAGGGGGGCTAATTTCTGGAAGTGCGACTTGGAAGCCGTTTATCACTGTAAGCCAACTTCTACCTTCTTTACGTAAGACCTGAACAGCAGGAAGGACAATTCGGCCAGCACCAAGAGATTTCCAAACTCCGCCAAGGTCTTCGTCTTCGAAAGAAAACCCAGCGGCGACTCGGGGGAGTGGCGCCTCTCTAGGCCCCTCTACTGATAGATCTTTAAACAATCTTTTTGTAAATTTTACTGCATCATCGAAGCGATTAGATCCTCGTACGTTGTGGATGCATGCATTTCCTATACCTACCCAAGATGAGTCTTCATTTGGGGTTTCCCAGAACCAGCGAGAGTCAGAGTTCTTAGAAGACTGAAACCAAGATAAAGGATCGCTAGCTGGTTCGCCTATTATTTCTACTGTTGAGGCGGTTAAGAGAAAATCTTCGGGTTCTTCATTTGTTAGTGCCATTGACAGGTAACCACCAAATTCTCAGCAACTGAAGGACGCAGAGTCTCAGCAAGTGAATGATATTTGCCATCATCGGCTTTTTGTAAAGCACGGGTAACTAAAGTTCGGTAGAAATGTTGCGCTACAAGTCGTGTGACAGCTGGCAGGAGAGTGTGCACTACTTCAACAAGGTCATCTTCTGATTCCTTAGATCCTCGAATATGATCGTCAAACAAAGCGATCGCTTTATCAGTGATTTGATCAATATTTTTCCCATGCTCTGAGGCTAAAGCAACTAACTTTTCAAGTGGAACTCCCGCAGAGCTTATGGCGAGACCAGCCCGAACCATGGCAACAGCGCTTTCATTGAATCGTGGTGCACCTTTTACGATTACCGGCTGAAGTAGACCATTGTCACAGAGTAAAGTCACTAGGCTTTCAGGAACACCAGCACGCTCAGCAACATCCACTCGACTTAATGCCGGAACAGTATTTATCAAAGATTGAAGTTCTGATGCTTGACCTTCGGAAATTTCAGATATTTGAGAGAGAGTCAGGCCAGCATCCGCGAGGCGACGAATTTCAATTAGGCGATCAAAGTGTGTGGAAGAATACTCGCTGTGTCGGCCTACTCGCTTCGGTGGTTCAAGTATGCCAAGACGCTGATAATAGCGAATTGTGTCAACGCTGAATTCTGTCTCAGCGGCTAAGGCGTCTACTCTATAAGAAATCGAATTTTCGGACATAAAACTATTATAAGAGTAATCACTCTCAAAGTATCTACTCTTATATAAGGGTGGTGTTCACTAAACGGGTTAGAACATGCGACGATATAAGAATGAGTTCATCACTAAACCCAGTTGACTACATCGGTCGCACGCGAGAACAATACTCGGCACTTGGATATGAGGCCTACCACTGGGCGGAAAGACCTGATACTCCTCCATGGGTTCCTCTTAATAAATCTTTAGAAGAATCGAGAATCTTGCTTCTCGGTTCTGGTGGTGCATATCAAAGAGGACAGGTAGCTTTCCATTGGAAAGACGACACTGGGTTACGTCTTATTCCAAGCGACCAGCCGGCTACAGATGTGAGGGTTACACATTTCGCTTATGATCTTGAACCCGCGAGGTCAGACCCAAATATTGTATTTCCGTTAGATCGCCTTAATGAACTCGTAGAAGAAGGATTCATAAAAGCTTTAACTCCACACTCTCTTGCATTCATGGGAGGTATCTATTCCATTCGACGAACTGAGGAAGAACTCATTCCAGCCATTGTCAGTGAGATAAATACTATGGAAACAGAAATAGATCTTGCTCTTCTGGTACCAGTTTGACCGGTATGTCACCAAACCGTGGGTTTGGTAGCACGAGCATTAGAAGAAATTGGGATTCCGACATTGGTTCTTACCGCGGCACATAGCATCACAAAATCAGTGAATCCACCACGGGCTGCTTATGTTGATATGCCCTTGGGTTACACAGCCGGCAAACCACATGATAAGGAATTTCAAAAACAATTATTGAGAAACACTCTCATTTTAGGAACAGCAATTCAAACGCCTGGAACGATTGTCGATACCGGAGTTAGATGGTCAGAGGATTCTTCTTGGAAAGAAGCAGCATCAAGTGGGCTAAATAACGGTGTCGTTTCTGCAGAAGGAGATACCCGTAGCGAACGTATAAATACACCTCAGTATCAAAGCGAAGAGGATCGAAAAGCCGCAGAAGGCTAAATTAGAAATTCCTAAACTCTAAGAAACATGGAGAAATAATGCCTATTCATCCAGAAATAGAAAAATATTTAGAGAGCACTCCACAAGTGTCTGGCGATCCGACTGAAATTCCTCCGGAAGTGATGCGTCAATTCTATGAAGCTGTAGCTAGAACGGGACCAGAAGTGTTTTTGATAAAAAATCAGGTGATAGAAGAGCACGACATACCCATACGAATTTATTATCCAAAAAAATCTGTCGAACCTCTTCCTGTAATCGTTTATTTTCATGGGGGTGGATGGGTGATTGGGAGTCTGGAAACTCACGACGAACAGTGCCGATCTATGACTAACGCGACAGAGGCTGTTGTGATTTCTGTTGATTATCGTTTAGCTCCTGAACATCCATTTCCGGCAGCACCTAATGACTGTTACGCAGCAACGTGTTGGATCGCAGAAAATGCTCAAGAGCTTGGCATAGATGCATCACGTTTAGCTGTAACTGGAGATAGCGCTGGGGGTAACCTTGCCGCAGTGGTGTCGCAGATAGCACGTGATGAAAAGAAGCCAGAAATCATTTTTCAGGCTTTGATATATCCTGCCGTAGATGTAGATCTAACCCGATGGCCCTCATATAAAGAGAATGCAGACGCACCCATACTCACTGCTGCATTAATGGAATGGTTTTTCAAACATTATGTTGGAGGAACATCCTTTATTCAAGATCCACTTGTAGCCCCAATTAGAGCAGAAGACCTAAGTGGACTTCCTCCTTGTTATATCGCTACTGCTGAATTTGATCCTCTTCGAGATGAAGGAATGGCTTATGCAAATTTGCTTAGAGAAGCAGGAGTTCAGGTAGAAGCTAAATGTTTTGAAGGACTAGTGCATGCTTTTTCTAGTCTTGGGGCGGAGATAGACATAGCAAGCAAAGCACGTGAAGAAATATTCCACGCGTTAAAAAAGGCACTTTATCCGTAGGGGAAAAATGAAAGTTCTCTTTGTATGCACTGGAAACATTTGCCGGTCAGCGATGGCAGAATCATTATTTAATCACCACGCTCAGCAACAGGATTTAGAGATGGAAGCACACTCATCAGGAACTGATGCTATTCCCGAGAACGAAGCAACTGATCTGGCGATTGAAGTATTGGCAGATCGAGGAGTCGATCTCAGCTGCCATAAGGCTCAACAGCTCACGACTAAGCAGATAACGGAGTCACAAATACTAATTGCGATGACTCGACAACACGAAGCAGCAATAGCCAAAGAAGATCAACAAGCTCGACTCCGGACTTTCCTCGCAGGAGAGATACCTCGGATAGGCAGTCAGATTGGATCGCTAGGATCACGAGCCCTAGAGGATTGGTTGCTTGCTCTAAATGAAGCTCGAGGAGGTCACATGACTTCTGGACGGTTACGCGATGAAATTTCCGACCCGTGGGGAAAATCGAGAGACATTTATGAACAGACAGCGAAAAGACTAGAAGGCTACATAGTTCACATGATCCGATTATTAAATGATGATCAGAGACCAAGAGCGTAAGCAACGCTAGCCTTAAGGTGTGTCTGATCGAGTTCGTTTTGCTCCGTCCCCAACGGGATTTTTACATGTAGGTAGTGCGCGTACAGCTTTATTTAACTGGCTTCATGCTCGATCTACAGGAGGAACTTACGTCCTACGGATAGAAGACACTGACGCCGAACGAAACAGACCAGAAATGACATCTGGTCTGCTATCAGAATTAGAGTGGCTAGGCCTTGATTGGGATGAGGGCCCTTTCTATCAATCTCAACGAAGAGAAAGACATCGTGAAGTAGTACAAGACCTCTTAGATAGAGAGTTGGCTTATCTTTGTGATGCAGACAATGAACCTGTCAACGGAAATGAAATAAAAGACGGATTAGCTGTTCGTTTTAGAATGCCAAAAAATGAAGTTATAAAATTTGAAGATGTGGTAAGAGGTTCTGTTTCTTTCTCAACAGACGATCTAGAGGATTTTGTTATTTGGCGTTCAAACGGAACACCGATGTTTCTGCTTGCAAACGCAGTTGATGATGCTGATATGGGGATAACGCACGCCATACGAGGAGAAGACCTTCTCTCCGGTGTTCC
>CAJXEU010000088.1 GCA_913052525.1 uncultured Actinomycetes bacterium | reverse complement strand
AGGCTCTATCATTAGATTTCCATCTATATACACTTTGCCGTCTTGTACTTGCAGCGTCTCCCCTGGAAGAGCTACAACTCTTTTTATCAGATCAGATATCTCACCTTCTGCAGTTGATGGATTCTCAAAGACGATCATGTCTCCGCGATTCACATCGTGCAGTTTGTAACTTAGTTTATTTACTATCACTCGGTCCCCGATCCCCAGAGAAGGTTCCATTGATGGAGATGGGATGTAATACGCCTGAAAGAGGAATACTTTTATTACAAATGCCACTATGAACGCTGTTCCTATTACTGCTACCCATTCAATGATTTTTCTCAGATTGGACCGAAAAGCTCCGGGTAATCCAAAATCAAAATCTTCTTCAAGTGCGGGAATTGTTGACGTCGCATCAGTTTCATCTCGACGAACATCTTCTTCTCGTCCACTTTGCACTTCTCCTGTTTCTTGAACAGAAGGAAGGTCCTTTGCTTCCTCCTCGGGGCTATCTACTCTCTCTTGTGCGCGTTCAAAGATGTCTTCTGACCAATCAGAAGTCTCTTCTTCTAAAGAAATTAATTCGTTCTCTTCGTTTTCTTCATTACCCACAGCAAGAACTTACTCTGAATTTACCCACTTAAGGTGTCGCCTTTACATAACTTTCAAGAATGGATTGGGCTACTTCCGCGCGAAAAGTTTCACCAAGATCTTCCGGAGCTTCCAAAATTTCAATGTTTGGTCCTAAACGAAGAAGTAGTCGAGCTAGCCATGCTGGGGAAGCTACTGGAAGTTCAACTTTCCAAGTTCCGTCTCCTTGATGCACTGCTTCATAGTGAGGGTATTCTTCTATCACCCATTTATCTTCAGGCGGTAAAAGTAAAATCACTGACGGAAGAGCCTCCTCTTTAGATGAGAAAATTTCTTTGATTGATCCTAGATTTTCAATAGGAAGTTCATCGTAAGTATAAAATTCCTCAGTTTCTCTCACATTTTCTACTCGGTCTAAACGAAAGAAGCGCTGTCCTTGCGCTCTATGACAATAACCTTCTGCGTACCAGTGTCCTTTGTCTGCAAAAAGTCGAAACACATCAATTTCTCTAGAATTCTGCTCATTTTTTCCGTAAGAATAATAATTGATTTCTAATCTTCTGTTTTGAGTTTGAGCTTCTTTGAAAATTTCTAGCATCTCTCTGTCTTCAATCCCGAGATTTATATCAATGACTTCTCCTACGTCGGATCCTGAAGTTGCTGCCAACTTCATCAAACCTCTCTCCAAAGAACCAAGTTCATCGTTTCCTAAATATCCAGAAACAGATTTCCCAGCAACTATTAGTTGAAATATTTCTTCAGCGGACAGCCGTAAAGATTTATGAAACCACTCAGCGTAAGAAATCTCAACAAAGTCATTAGAAATGTGCACATCTACTAAACAGTCTGGCGTAAATGGATGTACACCAACCATGAATAGCACTTCTTCTAAATCTGTCAACAACTGGTCGGTGGGGTAATCAAAATTGAGAGAAATCTCTGATAGTGGTGCTCCCCCTCTGTCTACCACCCATGGGATTACGGCAAGTAGGCGTCTAAGTCGATCAGTGGTGTTTAGCGGATTCACAGAAAGCTCCTTAGCCAAGTTTGCATCTCTTCCTTAATCTCTTCTGGTTCTAAGATTTTTACTCCATCTAGAAAAGTCAAAGCAAAGGATCGGAAAGCTTCCCAGTCATTTACTTCCTCCTTAATGACTATGGAGCCATCTTCATTACTTGTCTCTACAGAACTCTCACCGAGATAGTTCACTATCCAAGGAACATGTAGTGCTCCAACATGCATCTTCACCTTCACCGTAGGGTCGTCTCCATAACGCCACGGAAATTCGTTTAAATGCAGGTTCTCTTGATTAGGTAATTCAAAGGAGCCAGCCGGACCCAATTCAACTTTTCCCTCTATTCGCGTCACACGGAAATTACGAATAGATTCTTTGTCAAGGTCGTGGCCGAGAAGGTACCAACGACCACGCTTAAACAACACCCGATGAGGGTGGATTCGCCTCTCTTCCCCTTTATATCTGAAGGTCACCGCTCGCTTCTCTGCCGCCGCCTTAAGTAACGTGTTCAGAGTTGGGTCTAAAGGGATTTCTGCAAGAGGTTGAACCTCTTTGCCGATCTCCGAAATGGGTCCTAACTTCCAAAAAGGATCGTCTTGTTTAGCCGACTCAATGCGAACAAGGTTGAATGCTATATGGAGCGCTGCTAACTCATCGGGCTCTAAATTCGGACCGCTTTGAGTGGTTGTACTGGAATCGATGAAGTAACCCTGAGTTGCCTCATTGAAAGCGACAGGTATTCCCATAGCTTTGAGTTCCTCTTTATCACGTTCGAAAGTGCGCCTAAAACTCTCTTTGTTGTCCGAATAGGTTCCTTCCGGAAGTTTTTCTTTGATCCCGTCTCTAGTGATCGGACGATTCGTCTCAGTTAAGGCCGCTATCAGATTCAAAAGTCGCTCTAATTTAGACATACAGCAACCGAAATTGTTCTTTCATAAAGATTCGATCAGTTTCTCTACTCGTTCATCCACATATTTGAACGGATCTTTACAAAGAACACTGCGTTGTTGCGGATGGTCGTTTAATTTTAAGTGAACCCAGTCAACTGTGTAATCACGATTTTGTTCTCGTGCTCGCTTTATAAATTCCCCACGAAGTCGAGCCCTTGTGGTCTGAGGAGCTAGAGATACAGCCTCAGTGATTTCAGATTCAGTAACTACTCGTTCCATCAGATCTCGATTTTCCAAGAGATAGAAGAGGCTCGTCTCTTTCCGGATTTCATGATATTGGAGATCCATTAGGGCTAATCGAGGATCAGCTAAAGGTAGGTTGTGACGCTCGCGGTATCCCTCAATTAGTAAATACTTCGCTACCCAATCACATTCTCTTCGCAGACTCAGAGGATCTTTTTCAATTCCTGTTAAACAATGTTCCCACATTTCTAAAGCAAGTTTTTCCTCGACGGACATTTCATGATGGTCTGAAAAACGAATGGCTCTGTCAAGAAATTCCCGTTGCATGTCTAACGCTCGAAGTTCTCTTCCATTAGCGAGACGAACTGTTTTTTGACAAGTTGCGTCATGGCTAATCTCTCTAATGGCGCGTATTGGATTCTCCAAAGTCATATCGCGAAGAGTGGTTCCAGATTCTTCAAGCATCCGCAAAACTAGACCACATGCCGCAACTTTTAGAAAGCTTGCATATTCGCTCATGTTGGAATCGCCAACAATCACATGAAGACGTCTATAGAGGTTTGCATCGGAATGTGGTTCGTCGCGTGAATTGATAATAGGTCGTGAGCGTGTTGTAGCGCTGGAAAAATCTTCCCACACGTGGTCTGCTCTTTGACTAATACAATACATGGCACCTCGTGCTGTTTGAAGCACTTTTCCTGCGCCAGCCCATATCTGCCTGCTAACTAAAAAAGGTATGAGGGTTTCACCTATCATCGAGGTGTCATCGTCCCTGACTGTCAAATAGTTCTCATGGCTGCCATACGAATTTCCGGCAGAGTCAGTGTTATTTTTGTAAATATGTATTTCTCCATCGATTCCTTCTTCTTTAAGCTTTTCTTGAGCTCCAATCATTAATTCTTCAACAATTCGCTCTCCTGCCTTATCGTGGGCAATCACTCCTGAAGCCGAATCACATTCTGGTGTTGCATACTCGGGATGCGAACCAACATCTAGATAGAGCCTGGCACCATTGGGAAGAAACACATTTGAACTTCGACCCCAGTTTTGTATTCGCCTAAATAAGTATCTAGCTACTTCGTCAGGACTGAGTCTACGTTGACCACCTTGTGTGCAGGTAACTCCGTATTCTGTTTCTATGCCGTAAATTCGGCGCTGCACGTCGTCTAATTTTCGCTTAGATGTTCGTCAAGTGTTTCATTTTCTATACGACGAAACGCTCGACGCCCATTTCCACGTCCAAGTACCGCAACTTCTAAATCATCGGCCTTGAGAGTGCGGTCTGGCCCAGCAAGTGCATTGACTGCCTGATTTAAGACTGTTTCCAACGGCTGGTTTGGTTTCCATGACTCCTCAAGCCGGGCTCTCACTGTTTCAGTTTCTCCGCCAATAACTACAAAAGTTTCTGTATCCATAACAGTTCCGTCGTAAAGTAGATGAAAAATTTGATCTGATTCAGGCTCTTCACCTATTTCCGCTATTGCTATTTCTACTTCTAAAGGTTTCATTTCATGAGTAAAATATTGTCCAAGAGTTTGTGCATACTGATTTGCTAACCAGCGAGCATCTACATCTTCTCGGCTGAATGAATAACCTTTTAGATCTGCATGCCGGACTCCAGCTACACGTAGCTGGTCAAATTCGTTATATTTGCCTACTCCGATAAATCCTATGCGATCATATATCTCTCCGATTTTTCGGAGAGTATTAGAGGGGTTTTCTGCACACAGTAGAACCCCATCTGAAAAAACTGACACTATGGCTGTACGTCCACGAGTTATTCCTTTTCTCGCATAGTCAGCTCTATCTTTCATTAGTTGTTCTGGAGAAACGTACATTGGCATATTCATAGCTAATCTCCAGTTATTTCGCTAATTAAAGTATCTGTACGAGTCGCTAATTCGGAATCCTCAATTCGGGTAAAACCATTTGAATTTATGACTGCTACTACCGGGTAAATTCCACGTATTGGGTCAGGTCCACCCGTCGCGCTATCTCCGTCGGCAGCGTGAAATAGAGCCTCTATAGATAAATCTATTCCTTCGCTAGTTGACAATTTTCCTGTGTGTCGAAGCTTGAGAACTGTGCTTGCATGGAGGCTTCCTGATCCTGAAGCTGCAAAGTCTTTCTCTTCATAACGGCCTCCTGTAATATCAAATTCAAAAAGTCGTCCTTTTTGGAGTTTCTCATCAAACCCTGCGAATATTGGTACGACACCTAAACCTTGAAGAGCCGCAGGAAGGTTGCTGCGGAGCATCTGGCTAAGTTGGTTGGCTTTTCCGTTGAGGCTTAAAGGTCGTCCTTCGACTTTTTCATAATGTTCTATTTGTAGTTGAAATAAGCGAACCATTTCCATTGCGGGGCCTGCTGCTCCTGCTATTGCTACTCCGGAATGTTGATCGGCAGGAAAAACCTTCTCTATTGTGCGATGACTGATTAAATGACCGGAAGTAGCTCGACGATCGCCAGCCATGACGACTCCCTCCAAAGTTTGTATCGCCACTACCGTTGTTCCGTGAGTTATCTGATTGGTATCTACGGAACCTGCGCCCCAACTAGGTGAACGTTCAAGACGTTGTAAGAGTCCAAGAAAGTCTGGACCCGGATCTGATTCTGGGGAAAAACGTGGAAGTGTCACGACTTGGAGGATACCTCACGAAATCGCATTGCTACTCCCCACCTTTCTGAATATAACTTTTAACAAAGTCTTCTGCGTTTGCTTCTAAAACTTCATCTATCTCATCTAGTAAGCCATCAAGTTCATCTTTGATTCGGCCACTATTTTTCAGAGCCTCAGATCCAACCTCAATGTCTTCCTCTGATTCTGACTGTGATGAGAAACTTCTGTTCCGTTTTTCTTGTTCTGTCATCTTGTTCCTTTTAAAAGTAGTTAATCATCTCATTTATTGTCTTCTAGTCTTTCTAGCAAGTCTGAAACCGAATTTGAAGAATTTAAAAGATCTTCAGTTTGTTCTCGTGTTCCTCGTGAGGGTTCGAGCATCGGCACTCTTTGCAAATTCGTCTCTCCAGAATCAAACACTAACGAGTCCCAATTTGCACTAACAATATCTTCTGGCCATTTTTCTAAACATTTTCCACGAAAATAAGCCCGTGTATCTTCCGGAGGGTTTTTTATAGCGAAATTAGATTCT